>JAEWRS010000043.1 GCA_023398855.1 Bacillota bacterium | reverse complement strand
TGGTTGTCCTGACCGGTCTCAGCGGTTCGGGAAAATCTTCCCTGGCTTTTGATACGATTTATGCCGAGGGACAGAGGCGTTATATGGAGTCTCTCTCCTCCTATGCCCGGCAGTTTTTAGGGCAGATGGAGAAACCGGATGTGGAAAGTATTGAAGGGCTGTCACCGGCTATTTCCATTGATCAGAAGTCAACCAACCGCAATCCCCGCTCAACAGTGGGAACGGTTACCGAGATTTATGATTATATGAGACTTCTATATGCCAGGATCGGCATCCCCCATTGTCCTAAGTGCGGACGGGAAATCCGCAGACAGACCATTGATCAGATGGTGGATCAGATCATGGAGCTGCCGGAGCGGACCAGGGTCCAGCTGCTGGCTCCTGTAGTCAGAGGGCGGAAAGGAGAGCATGCAAAGGTTCTTGAACACGCCAGGAAGAGTGGATACGTAAGGGTTCGTATTGATGGAAATCTTTATGAGCTTTCCGAGGAGATCAAGCTGGATAAGAATATCAAGCATAGCATTGAGGTGGTAGTGGACCGCCTTGCCATTAAGGAAGGCATTGAAAAGCGTCTGACGGATTCCATTGAGACTGTCATGGAACTGGCAAGCGGTTTGATGACAGTTGATGTAGTGGACGGACAGCCCATTAATTTCAGCCAGAGCTTCTCCTGCCCGGACTGCGGGATCAGTGTAGACGAAGTTGAGCCAAGGAGCTTTTCCTTTAACAATCCCTTTGGCGCTTGTCCGGATTGTTTTGGCCTTGGATATAAGATGGAGTTTGACGAGGATTTGATGATCCCGGATAAGAGCCTGAGCATTGACAAGGGAGCCATTGTTGTACTTGGCTGGCAGTCCTGTACGGATAAGGGCAGTTATACAAGGGCAGTATTGGAAGCACTTGCCAAAGAGTATCAGTTCCGTTTGGATACACCCTTTGAAGATTATTCCAAGGAAGTTCATGATATACTTATCCATGGCACCAAAGGGAAGGAAATAAAGGTTTATTATAAGGGGCAGAGAGGAGAAGGCATTTACGATGTGTCCTTTGAAGGCCTGGTTCAGAACGTTGCCCGGAGATACCGGGAAACTTATTCTGAGTCCTCCAAGGCAGAGTATGAATCCTTTATGCGGATCACTCCCTGTCCTGCCTGTGGAGGCATGAGGCTGAAAAAAGAGTCACTTGCTGTTACGGTGGGAGATAAAAATATTTATGAGGCCACAAACATGTCGATTGTCAAATTCCGGAATTTTATGGATAAGCTGGAGCTGACATCCATGCAGCATGCTATCGGAGACCAGATTTTAAAGGAAATAAGGGCAAGAATTTCATTCCTTATTGATGTTGGACTGGATTATCTGTCATTGACCCGTGCAACTGGAACTCTGTCAGGCGGTGAGGCTCAGAGAATCCGTCTGGCGACTCAGATCGGTTCCGGTCTGGTGGGGGTAGCCTATATTCTGGACGAGCCCAGCATTGGTCTTCACCAGAGAGATAATGACAAATTGTTAAAAACACTGCTGCATCTCAGGGATTTAGGAAACAGCGTCATTGTAGTGGAACATGACTAGGATACCATGATGGCTGCAGATTATATTGTAGATATTGGACCCGGTGCAGGGGAACACGGCGGTAATGTGGTTGCAGCGGGAAATGCGAAGCAGATCATGAAGAATAAAGATTCTGTTACAGGAGCTTACTTAAGCGGCCGGATCCAAATCCCGGTTCCAAAGGAGAGAAGGCAGCCAGCCGGTTATCTGACCGTAAGAGGGGCGTCAGAGAATAACCTGAAGAACATTGATGTGACATTTCCTTTGGGGGTAATGACCTGTGTTACTGGCGTATCCGGTTCTGGTAAGAGTTCTCTGGTTAACGAGATTCTTTATAAAGCCCTGGCAAAGAAATTAAACCGTGCCAGAATTATTCCGGGAAAGCATAAGGCAATTGAGGGAACGGAGCAGCTGGACAAAATTATAGCAATTGACCAGTCGCCCATTGGACGGACACCGAGATCCAATCCGGCAACTTATACGGGAGTTTTTGATCTGATCCGTGATTTATTTGCGTCCACCCCTGATTCTAAGGCAAAGGGATATTCCAAGGGGCGTTTCAGTTTTAATGTAAAAGGGGGACGATGCGAAGCCTGCAGCGGCGATGGAATCATAAAGATCGAGATGCATTTCCTTCCTGATGTATACGTTCCCTGCGAAGTCTGTGGCGGAAAACGGTATAACCGTGAAACACTGGATGTGAGGTATAAAGGAAAGAGCATTTATGATGTTCTGAATATGACAGTTGAGGAAGCTTTGAAATTCTTTGAAAACGTTCCTTCTATTGCAAGGAAGATCGCTACGTTATATGATGTAGGGCTTTCTTATATCCGGTTAGGCCAGCCCTCTACAGAGCTCTCCGGCGGAGAGGCTCAGAGAATCAAACTGGCGACTGAGCTGAGTAAGAGAGGAACAGGAAAAACGATTTATATTTTGGACGAGCCCACTACCGGCCTTCATTTTGCAGATGTTCATAAGCTGATTGAGATTTTGCGCAAGCTGTCGGAAGGCGGCAACACAGTGATTGTCATTGAGCATAACTTAGATGTGATCAAGACAGCTGATTATCTCATTGATATCGGACCAGAGGGAGGAGAAAAGGGTGGTATGGTGATCGCCCAGGGCACGCCGGAAGAAGTAGCGGAATGTCCAACCTCATATACAGGATATTACGTAAAAAGATATTTGGACAGACCCACTGGCTGATATTCAGACTTGGGATTTTGAATCAACTGGATATGCCTGCATATTCAGTTGATTCATTTATATAATAATGAAGAAGCTCCAGAGGGGAAGAGCAGGGATGATTTCAAGAAAATGCTTGTCAAGCCATTGGAAGTAGAATATAATGATACCCAAAGCTTTTTTTTGCTGAAGATTATTTTAGGAGGAATACCCGTGAAGAGAGAAATGATTATCGTTCTGGATTTCGGCGGACAGTATAACCAGCTGATTGCCAGAAGGGTCAGAGAATGCAATGTTTACTGTGAGGTTCATCCTTATACACTGTCGCTGGATAAGATCAGGGAGATGGATCCCAAAGGAATCATTTTTACAGGTGGTCCAAACAGCGTATATAAGGAGGAATCCCCTCGTTGTGAAAAGGAAATCTTTGAAATGGGGATTCCGATTCTGGGAATATGCTATGGCTCTCAGTTAATGGCATATATGCTGGGCGGTAAGGTTGCCACGGCTCCTGCCAGTGAATACGGCAAGGCAGAGGTTGATGTGGAGACTGAAAGCAGTATTTTAGAAAATGTAAGCTCCAAAACTGTCTGCTGGATGAGCCATACGGATTATATAGAGAAGGCACCGGAAGGATTCCATGTCACGGCCCATACACCGTCATGCCCGGTTGCAGGTATGGAATCCAAGGAGAAGGGGCTTTATGCCGTACAGTTTCATCCTGAGGTAATGCATACCCAGGAGGGCACAAAGATGCTTTCTAATTTTGTTTATAATGTCTGCAAGTGCTCCGGTGACTGGAAGATGGATTCCTTTGTAGAGGCTTCCATTGATTCTATCAGAGAAAAGGTTGGCAACGGCAAGGTGCTTTGCGCCTTATCCGGCGGCGTAGATTCCTCCGTGGCAGCAGTTATGCTGGCAAAGGCGGTAGGCAAGCAGCTTACTTGTGTGTTCGTTGATCACGGTCTTCTTCGTAAGAATGAAGGTGATGAGGTTGAGGCAGTATTTGGTCCGGAAGGACATTACGATTTAAATTTTATCCGCGTCAATGCACAGGACCGCTTTTATGACAAGCTGACTGGTGTGGAAGATCCGGAAACAAAGCGCAAAATCATTGGTGAGGAATTTATCCGTGTATTTGAAGACGAGGCTAAAAAAATCGGAATCGTGGATTTCTTTGTACAGGGTACCATTTATCCTGATGTCATTGAGTCTGGTCTTGGGAAATCCGCAGTAATTAAGTCCCACCACAATGTGGGAGGACTTCCAGAGCATGTGGATTTTAAGGAGATTATTGAGCCTTTAAGATTGTTATTTAAGGATGAAGTGCGCAAGGCAGGTCTGGAGCTTGGAATTCCGGAATATCTGGTTTACCGTCAGCCATTCCCTGGTCCTGGTCTTGGAGTCAGGATTGTGGGTGCCATTACTCCTGAGAAGGTAAAAATCGTTCAGGAAGCAGATGCCATATATAGAGAAGAGATCGCAAAGGCCGGTGTTGATAAGGGTCTTGGGCAGTATTTTGCCGCATTGACCAATATGCGCTCTGTTGGATGCATGGGAGATGAGAGAACCTATGATTATGCCATTGCGCTGAGAGCGGTGCTTACCTCGGACTTTATGACAGCTGAATCCGCGGAGCTGCCTTGGGAGGTTTTAGGGACAGTGACCAGGAGGATTGTCAATGAGGTGAAGGGTGTGAACCGGGTGCTTTATGACTGTACTGGGAAGCCACCGGCTACAATTGAGTTTGAATAACAAACAGTTTCGGGAATCCCTAGTGTTTATGCGGGTTCCCGGACTTTTTTTATGGCAAGTGACACCCAAATGACACCCGAAATGTCAAATGGAGTTCTTTTTACAAATACTGTGTAGGCATACCACGTTTGGAAAAACAAAGAATGGTGTCAGGTGTCAGCTCCAGATATCCTTCCTCAAGCATAGTGTTATATGCAGCTTCGGGGTCTGGTTTTAACGTGAGCATTGTCGGCAGGTCCTGAAATGAGATTATATTTTTTCTCTTATTTTTACAGTCCCACACAATGACATCATCATTTTCATACTCAGATGTTGTAGCAGGCAATGATTGTTTTATCTCTGTTATCAAACTGAAAGTGGGGTATATAAGAAAATTCATGCTATATCCATTAAAGAAGAGGAACTCATATCTTATAACCCACTTGAAGAGGAATTGGAGGTTGCACTGATTGAGGATGATTTAGTGAGAGAGGAAACGCCCATAATCGGCTATTATGCCATGTTCATTGAACATAATGGATATGAGCACAGTATGTATTGGTCATAAAAAAACATGATGGCCCATGCGGATCGGTATTCGGCTGCATTTAATGCTAAGGATATGGAGCGATTGGAGAGAGGCGAAACACCGGTTCAGGAATCAAAAAAACTCCCGCAGACGAGTTTGGAAGATGATTTCTTTAATCAATAATTTCCAAAAGGAAGGAGCAAGCAAAGATGGGAATCAGCCTACTTAAAAGAGTCAATCTTGCAATGGCTCAAGTGGCAAGAAATATCAAGGATCCAGATACAGATCCTGAGAAGGCCCGCAATATAACCATTACCCTGACGTTTAAACCAGATAAGAGCCGAAGACATGTAAAGACACTCCCTGGAGTGAATATCACCCAGGCACCTCCTTTGGCAGATGAAACAATGATGCTTGTGGGCCGGGACCTTAAAACCGGTCGTATTGAGATGATTGAATACGGCAGTAATCAGCCACCAGTTCGAATTGTGGGGAGCGGCATCGCGGTACAGCTAAATGTTATAATCTGTAAAACCCAAGCACGCAAAAAAAGACAGCACTTCGCCCGTAGCAAAGTGCTGTCTTTTTTTGCTCGTTTCTGAAAGCCCTGCAGCATGAAGCTGCCGGCATAGAAGCGCCAGTCACTGCCCCTCCTTGACTCAGTCGGTTTTCAGAATGCCGGTGATTTCAAAGAAATACTTCACGCCGTTGATGGTCTGCGTTCCGGCCAGAGCCTTGCCTTCCTTGTAATAGAGCCACTGTCCGGTGTCATTTAATGTCCAGCCCTGTGCGGTAGAGCTGAAAATCGTCAGCTCCACAAAGCGCCGCAGCATTGCCGAAATCTCGGCACGGCTAGCCGTTCCCTGAGGGTCATAAAGATTATTGTTTTTCCCCTGAAGGATACCTGCCGTCTGGATGCGTTTTACGGACGGAGCCGCCCACGCACCAATTTTAGCATTGTCCGCAAAACTGTTCTGTGCGTGAACCTCCGGCAGTTTGAATCCGATCGCCGCAGCGTATCTGTCCATAATAACCGCCGTCTGCTCACGGGTCACAAGGCCGTCCGGGTCGAATTTGCCGCCACCGATGCCGACCAGAATATTGTTTTTCACACCCCATTCGATATATCCCATGTAGTAGGCATCCGTCTTTACATCGGTAAAGCTGGACTGCTTGCAGGCGCTTATATCGGCATTTGCCAAACGTCCGAGCGCTGTTACAAACATTCCCCGTGTCATGGAGCCGTTGGGGCTGAATGTGGTGGCACTGGTACCGGTCATGAGGCCACGGTTTGCTGCAAAGAGAATATCGTCCTTTGCCCAATGACCGCCGATGTCGGTGAAGTTGAAGCTGGCTTTGTAGGCTATGCCGTAAGTGGAGAAATGACTGGTGGAAAACACCACCGTCCCGCGTTTTGCATCATAGCTGGAATCGGTAAGGTAGGTTACCTTGCCGTTTGCATCCACATAGACGGCGTAGACGTTACCCGCAACCTCGCCTTTTTGCAGGGTATAAGGAATCTCCACACTGACACTGCCATTGCCAAAATTGGTCACGGACTTGCCGCTGCCGTAGAGTGCTTTGAAGTCATATAAGGGACGGATGCCGATGGCGGCCTTCGCATCGCCGGACAGCTTTGTATTGTCCATGCGAATGGCGAGAAGCTGTACATCGGCATTTGCCTGCCGGTTGATTTCTGTTACCGCCGCAAGGTCAATGCCAATGGTAAGGTCGGGACGGTCAATGACAAGCTCTATGCTGGTAATCTTGTTGCCGATGACCTGCTCCTGCGTGGTCTTTGGCAGATTGACAGTCACAGTGTTTGCATCCTTATTATCGGTGGTGACATGGATTACCGCTGTGATGTTGCCTGCATTCACACCTTTTTTTGCCGCTTCTGCCTTTGCATCCGCAATGGCATCCGTGATGTTTTTGTCGGTAAGGCTGACGCTGGCGTTACCCTTATTGTCCACCGTGGCCTTATTTTCTGTACTGCCGGTGACCTGTTCGGTGGGCTTTGTGGACGGAGTGGGCGTATCGGAACTACTGGTGGAGCCACCGCCATTGCTACCATTTCCGCCATTTTCTCCCGTATAAGCGGTTGCCGTGATGGAAATGGTTTTCTGCCCGGTTGTTTCGCTATGACCGCCTTTGGATACCACAACGGTAAAGGTATAGCTGCCGTTCGTACCATTGGGATTTGCGGAAGTTCCCGCAACCGGTGGGGTGTAGCTGACTTTGTTTATGGTGACGGTAACACCGCTGTTATTGACTGCCGTTTCCGCAGTGTTTTTCAGCGCCGCTTGTATAGTGTTCTCATCAGCAGCCGCTGTCTGGATCATGTTAGTGTAGCTTGCGTCTTGCGCAGCGGTTTTTGCTCCAGCAATGATTGCAATATCCGGGTCAGGTGCAACATTCACGGTCATGGAAAGGCTTTTGGTATCGTTCACGCTGCCCTTGGAGAGCGCAACATCATAATTCCCGCTTCCACTGTTGTAGGTAACGGTTGCGGTTACCCCTGCGGCATCTCCGGTGAGCAGGCCATTCACAT
>JAEWRS010000557.1 GCA_023398855.1 Bacillota bacterium | reverse complement strand
GCGATATCATACTGCTGATAGTAGATGACAATTCCCGTTGGTTTCATGAAAAATCCGTTAATATTAAAATTTCCGCGAATAAGGGAAGGATAATCGTCAAAATACTCGGAAGAGGACGTTTTGATCTGTTCTTCAATCTGCTGCTGGATGCCATTAAAAATAATATCCGTGAACTTAGGATTGTTTGGAAAGAAATCAAGGAGACTCAACTGGTTGCCGGTACAAAAATCCCATGTCTGGGAATCTCTCAC
Source organism: Bacillota bacterium (assembly GCA_023398855.1). GTDB lineage: Bacteria > Bacillota > Clostridia > Lachnospirales > Lachnospiraceae > Lacrimispora. The sequence continues at coordinate 5,548 of JAEWRS010000557.1, read as the reverse complement.
GGTATTTCCATGAGCCCCTCCTAAGTAGGTGTACTGGTTGGTATAAAGACTGGTGACGCAGTCATCATTGTAAGTAATCTGGAAAACAGATAAAAATTCATAGTTGTTAAAAGGAAACTGGTTTATCTGGGCATATTCGGCTTGTTCCACTGCCTGGGGATACAGTTCCGTGCGGCAGTAAGCCTCTGTCTGCCTGGCCTGGAATTCATAAAATGTACTGATCTTCTTTGCGGCAGCAGAATCGCATGTGGTTGTAAACTGGGGATAATGGATGGTATAGATAAAAACAGTGACCCCATTGTGCTTCATGATATCTGTCAGGGTTTTTTGAGAGATTGTCTGCATATGAGCCTCCTGATAAGGAAGTTTTTATAAATATATGGAGTGACACCGGGCAATATGAGCGCCGGACTAAGGCAGAGTTTTATCATCTGTTTTTTGCATTTGGTGGGCCAGATGGGGAAATGGGAGCCTCTATGCGTTATCTTTCCCAGCGTTATGCAATGCCTTATAAGGAGTGCAAGGCAGTTTTAACGGATATTGGAACGGAAGAACTTGCTCATTTAGAAATCGTAGCAACCATTGTTCACCAGCTCACAAGAAACTTAACGCCAGAGCAGGTAGTAGAATCAGGTTTTGGTCCCTACTACATTGACCACACCACAGGTATCTGGCCTCAGTCAGCGGGAGGGGTTCCGTTTAATGCATGCGAATTCCAGTCAAAGGGAGATCCCATTACTGACCTGGTGGAGGATATGGCAGCGGAGCAGAAGGCCCGGAGTACTTACGACAACATTCTTCGTGTCATTACAGATCCTGAAATCTGTGATCCCATCCGCTTCTTAAGAGAGCGGGAAATTGTCCATTTCCAGAGGTTTGGGGAAGCCTTAAGAATCACCCAGGATAATCTGGACAGCAGGAATTTCTACGCATTCAATCCAAGCTTTGATATTAGAAATCAGTGTTGATAAAAACAGGCCGCAGTGCAGATCCTTTTGCTGCGGCCTGTTTTTAACATGTCATTTTGCGATCTTTTTCGGCAAAAGTTTCCTTTATTCGATTGACGGAGGCTGTTTATACTAGTAGAATAATAAGTAAATACATAAGGGAATGGGGCATTATTTATGGATAACAGACATAGTATTTTGACAGACACACTTCCGGATCAGGCTGTTTTTGCTCTGGATATTGGTACCCGGAGCATCATTGGCATGGTTGGAATGCCTGATGGGGACAGAATTCATATCGTTGCCATAGAGAGAGCCGAGCATACGAAACGTGCGATGATAGACGGCCAGATCGAGGATATCGACCAGGTAGCAAAGATCGCAGGTCAGGTTAAGGACAGGCTGGAAAAAAAGCTGGGATGCAGGCTTAATAAGGTCTGCGTTGCTGCTGCAGGAAGAGCGCTGCGCACGGAGAGTGTCACTTATGAAATGGAGCTTACCAGACCTCAGAAAATCGATGTAGAAGCGGTAAGCCGTTTGGAAGCTGGTGCAATCAGCGAGGCAGAAACGTTATTTATGAATAGAGAAGGCAGGGAATCGGACCGGCAGTTCTACCTTGTGGGCTATACGGGAAGCCGCTATTACCTGGACAACTATATGATATCCAACCTGGTTGATCATCACGGGAAAGTCTTAAAAGCCGATATTATTGCGACCTTTCTTCCTACAGAAGTAGTGGAAAGCCTTTATGCCGCCATGCATAAGATCGGTTTGGAGGTAGCAAGTCTTACTTTGGAGCCCATAGCAGCCATTAATGCGGCAATTCCCCAAAATATCCGCTTATTAAATCTGGCTATGGTGGACATTGGTGCAGGAACCTCCGATATTGCTGTCTGCAGGGAGGGAAGTGTAACCGGTTATACTATGGCAATTCTGGCTGGAGATGAGATCACCGAGACCATTATGAAAGAATATCTGGTTGACTTTGATACCGCAGAGAAAATCAAAGCGGAAATTGATGAAGCGGAGGATATCCATTTCTCGGATATTCTGGGGTTTGAGCAAACCATCACCAGGGAATCCATCTTTGCTTGTATTAAGGACGCATCTTCCAGACTTTGTGAGGAAATATCTGCAAAAATCCTGGAGGTAAACGGGGGCGTCCCTTCAGCGGTATTTCTGGCCGGAGGAGGAAGCAGGCTCTTTGGCTTAAAGGAGGGGATTGTGGAGCATTTGAAAATTGATTCCAAGCGTGTGGCTATTGCAGGAAACAATTTTAAGATTAATGCCTATTCTGATGAGTATGACCTGGATAACCCGGAGTTTGCCACACCTCTTGGAATAGTAATATCAGCAGGTTTTAACATCGTCAATGACAGCTTCCGGGTCACATTAAATGATAAGCCGGCAAAGCTTTTCCGAAGCGGCAGCTTTACCGTTATGGATGTGCTGATGATGAACGGCTATAATTACCAGGATATGATCGGCCGTTCCGGTCAGAATCTGGTGGTGAGCGTCAATGGAAAGCGAACGGTGTTTTACGGAGAAAAGGCAGAGCCGTCTGTTTTACAGCTAAACGGAGAAGAGGCACAGCTTTCTGATCCCGTCAATTCAGAGGACTGGATCATTTTCATACCAGCCAGCCACGGAAAGAGCGCAACAGCCATGCTTTCCCAGGCTGCAGAGATTGAAAACGGGAAAAAGATACTGGTGAATGGTGAGGAAGCAAGAGAGGATCTGCTGCTGAAAAACGGTGATATCATTGTAATAGAAGAAAACGCCGCTGAAACAACGGAAGAGCCAGTATATAGCGGAGGAGTAAAAGAGCAGGAGGAAACCGGTCAAAACCGCCCTCAGCCGTCTTTATCAGGCCAGGACCAGTCCGCGCAGACCAGCAATGGAAAGGGAAAAATTACGTTCTTTTTAAATGATAATCCTTTGACGCTTCCTTTAAAGCCAGATCATCAGCCTTATTATCTCATGGACATGCTGGAATATTCCGGACTGGATTTTAAGAATGTAACCGGACAGGTGGTATTGGAAGTGAATGGGGAGAATGGATATTTCCAACAGGTATTGTACAGCAGGGACCGCATCATGATCTACCAGGTCAAATAGGTGTTAAAGGAGATGGACTGACATGTTAAAGGTTATAAAAAGGGATGGGGCAGAGGCCGGCTTTGATTTGAGTAAGGTTAAGGCGGCCTTAAAAAAGGCATTTATTGCAACCGGAAAGTATTATACTGAAAGCATTGTGGAACTCCTGGCTTTAAGGGTGGCTTCTGATTTTAAGGAGAAGACAGAGAATAACCAGATTGCTGTGGAAGAGGTCCAGGACAGTGTTGAAAAGATTCTGGAAGAAACCGGTTATACGGATGTGGCAAAGGCTTATATTCTGTACCGTAAGCAAAGAGAAAAGATCAGAAGGCTGGGGGCTACGACTCTGGATTATAAAGATGTGGTGGATCACTACGTAAAAGTAGAGGATTGGCACGTAAAGGAAAATTCCACTGTTACCTATTCCGTGGGCGGTCTGATCCTTAACAATTCCGGAGCAGTGACGGCAAATTACTGGCTGTCTGAAATATATGACAAAGAGATTGCAGATGCCTATCACCGGGGGGATATCCATATCCATGATTTATCCATGCTGACTGGATACAGCTGCGGCTGGTCGTTAAAGCGTCTTTTGTTAGACGGGCTTGGAGGAATTACGGGAAAGATTACCGCCTCTCCGGCAAAGCATCTGGCCACCTTGTGCAACCAGATGGTTAATTTTCTTGGTATTATGCAGAATGAATGGGCAGCTTCCCAGTCCTTCTCATCCTTTGATACATACCTGGCACCTTTTGTAAAAGCCGATGATCTTTCTTATGATAAGGTGAAAAAGTGTATGGAGGCCTTTGTATTCGGTGTGAACACACCAAGCCGGTGGGGGACTCAGGCACCATTTTCCCACATTTCTCTGGATGTGACGGTTCCAGTGGATATGAGAGCGGAGAAAGCCATTGTAGGCGGAAAACGGCTGGACTTCACTTATGGGGAATGCCAGACGGAAATGGATATGATCAACCGGGCATTTTTAGAGACCATGTTGGCTGGAGATGCCGGTGGGATGGGGTTTCAGTATCCCATCCCTGTTTATGGACTGTCTGAGGATTATGACTGGTCAGACACAGAAAACAATCGCCTTTTATTTACCCTGGCTTCCCATTATGGAACGCCATATTTTTCTAACTATATCAGCGGCAGTCAGAAGCCGGGGGCTGCCCGCTTCTCTTATCAGGGGGGGGCTCCGGATCTTACGAAGCTGCGCAGAAAGTCAGGGGGTTTCTTTGGATATGGGGAGAATACCGGGTCCATTGGCGTTGTCACTGTAAATCTTTCAAGGATCGGGTTCCTCTCAACCGATGAACAGGATTTTTATAAGCGCCTGGATCAGGTGGCAGACCTTGCTGCCAGGTCCTTGAAGATCAAACGGGATGTAATCTGCAGGCTGTTAAAGAATGGACTTTATCCCTATACAGCCTGTTATCTGGAAACTCTGGAGAACCACTTTTCTTCCATAGGGATAATCGGAATGAATGAGGCAGGACTGAATGCCTCCTGGCTTAAGGCTGGAATGGCATCCCAAAGGACAAGAGATTTTGCGGCTGAAGTGCTGAAGCATTTATCGGAGAGACTGCTTAAGTATCAGCAGGAGTATGGAAGCCTTTATTGTCTGGAGGCAACTCCGGCAGAATCGGCCGCCTACCGTCTGGCAATGATTGATAAGAGCGAGTTTCCTGAGATCAGAACAGGAGGAAAGCAAGGGGATGTTCCTTATTATAACAACAGCTCAAAGCTTCAGTCTGATTTTGAAGTAACACTTTCGCAGGCACTGGAAAACCAAAATGCTGTTCAGCCAATTTATACCGCTGGCTCTGTGTTTTCCTTATACATGAGGCAGGAGGAGAAAGACTGGAGAAGGATCCGGGACTCTTTAAGAAAAATAGCAAAAAACTACCACATTCCGTTCCTGGCCTTTACACCCTCCTATTCCATTTGTCAGACCTGTGGTTATATTTCAGGGGAACAGGAAACCTGCCCGGTCTGCGGGAAACAGACCGACGTATATAGCCGGATAGCCGGATATTACCGCCCCATACATGACTGGAATGAAGGCAAGCTCCAGGAATTTAAAAACCGGAAAAACATGATTCTGGAAGACTAGGATCTGGAACCGGTATTCATCGCCAATAAGATTATGAGATTAAAATCCCGGTTTCCATTGTGAACCCCGGGATTTTTTTTATCCATATGGCTGTTTTAAGCTGCCGCTGCCACTTGGAAAATTTTATATAAATAAAAGGAGCGTTGTTTGTTAACTATGTACATTGAAAAAAGAATTTGGATATGTTAGCATAGATACAAGGTGTTAGATTTGTATACAAATATTATGATTTGGATACACTTCAAAGCACAAGTAAATTGAGATAACTGACCCCCATATTATTTTGTAAAGGAGAGATCGAATCATGAATAAGGATTACTTGGCAAATCAGTTTTCCCTTGATGGAAAGATAGCATTAGTCACAGGCGCTTCCTATGGCATTGGCTTT
>JAEWRS010000547.1 GCA_023398855.1 Bacillota bacterium | reverse complement strand
AAAAAACTGCCGCAATACTCTCCAAACATGATCCGGTCCAGGATTCCCATCTCCATTTCCTGTTCCTGTTCCTTCATACATGTGACGGATGGGAAAAGATCATTAACTAAAACTCCTTTAGATATTTCACTTCCCTCAGGCAGTACCAGGGAGAACAACCCTGTTTGCAGAAATCCCTCCACTTGCCCCAAAAGCCTCTGTTTTTCCCTATCCTTTACTCCATTGGAATAAGGGAGAGATGGAATTTCCGCCTTACTCCAGATTTCTCCTACAGATTCCCACAAGGCCGGTATGTCCGGACCTTCATCCTCATCATCCTCACTATCCCAGCTGTCAATAATACTCTCCACCTCATAAGAACGCTCTTTTGCCCTTTCTATAACCAGTTTCAGCTGATCCAGCTTTCCTGGGAGTGATTCAAGCTCCTTTCTTCTCTCTCCCTCCTGATTTACATAGGATTCATAACAGGAGGTATTTTCCTTTAAAGCATCACGGACTGTTGGGCTTAATTCCTCCTGAACCTCAGTAAAATTACTGTTTGTTTCATTTATGTTCAAGCTTAACTCATCCGCCCTTTTCACATAAACCTTTACAAGAGAAGGAATCCGCTTTACCTCCCGTTCCAAATGGTCAGCCTCCCTTTGGAACTGCCCGCCGTCAAAATTTCTGATTCCCTCTTCAGCTGCCTGCCAGAATGCCTTTTGCTGCTTTAAAGAATCATTGATATCCTCCAGTGCCCGTTCCAGCCGGACTGCTTCCTGCTCATGATTGCGAAAGGAGCCTGCCAGCTGTTTCACAGCATTCGCTTCCATCAAGTTTTTTAGCAGGGCTTCCCCGCCCTCTTTATCAGTCATATGCTCAAAGATTCCATACTTCATATAATCCAGAATCTCCTGCTTTAAATATTGTCCTCCCCCGTCAGTCATACGAAAGAGCTGCATGGTATCCGCCTTTTCCACATTCATGGAATACCAGCCAGAGCTGTCCATGTAAGGTTCCATGAATCCCAGCCATGCCTTTTCCAATTCCTCATCATTCCCGCATTCAAGAATAAAAAGACGGTATTTATCCCAGGCTTCCTTATGATATCTGCTGAAAACAGAATCCATGGAAGAATCTGCTGCCAGCTTTAAATAGCATCTGACTCCAGCAGTCCGTGCGGACTCTAAAAGCCCGCACATCAGGCTGAATATGCACAAAAGAGCCAAACTGAAAAACACCGTAATCTGACCTTTTTTCTGCATTAATATACCTCTTTTGACCGGCTGTTGATTTCTTTAAATATGTTATCAAGTAAGGTGGTAATCTGTTTTTTAAAAATAATAACAAGACCGATTAAAACAACCAGAATCAGTACAACCTCAATAACGCCTATGCCGTCCTCTTCCCTAAAAAAATCCATGACCTGCCCTTTTATCCATATTAACATCCTCTCACCTCCTTTCTAGTAAAATGCAAGGAATGCCGGAACAACAATCATGACCATTACCACTCCCAGCATCATAAACAGAGGCAGCAAAAGCTTTGTCCCTGCTTCTTCACCCATCTTCCTGGCAAGGTTCTTTCTCTGCTCAAACGCTGAGACCATCTCAAGTTCCAAAGCCGGACGAAGCTGACGGCTCCCATTTTTCTGGCTTTGTTCCAATAGAGCAGAAAGCTTTATGTAGGCTTGCAGTCCGCAGCGCCTTCCAAATTCGCCGTAGGCCCGTCCTTCTGACAATCCGCTTCCAAGCTGCACCACGGTTTTCATCATCTCCTCATATGCCGGGCGCTCACTTCTTTTCCCCTGTTTAACTGCCTCCTTATAGCCATCCACGATCCTTTCCCATGCCGCCCTGACTGTCAAACCTGCCCCAATGTATACTACCAGCTTGGAAACCACTTCAGAATAATCAAAAAGCAGTTTTTGTTCTCGCTGCTTTGCCTGATTTTTCCTGTCATATTCCACCTTTACATGCAGCAATGCGGCCAGTAGAAGCCCCAGTACAGGCAAAAATCGGTATTCAGTCTCTCCCGGCAGGAAATAGGTCAGCCGTTTTCCCTCATATACCGACGGCAGGAATAAATGGTCCTCTGTCTGCTGTTTAAGATCTATCCCACCAATCCAACGGATAAAGTCAGCGGCCGCCCGTTCTTCCCGGGTAAGCGCAGGCGGATATACCATCACCATAAACTCATACCTTTTCTCATTGCTCCCATCTGTCACTCTGGCTTTTAACCAGACCGGCTCTCCTTCTTCCGGAATATTCTCATTGTAAAGAATCCCAAAAGAATCGATGATCTGGGGATTATCAGATTCCCAGATAATTCTAAGCCCATAATCTCCCAGACTATTTTTTAGATTTAAGTTTTTCCTCACCTCTTCAAGGGATTCATTTTCCCCCAGCATCTGCGCTGTCAGCTCAGGCCGGATCTTCTGAAACAGCTCCCTTGCCTCCTCTTCTCCGTATCTTCGTTCTCTGACTGGTATTTTCACCGGTACCTTTTTGCTGCCATTGTCCTGGTCAAGCCCAGATACCAGCACATGATATGCAGTCTCTCCCTGTCCAGGTCCTGCCCGTTTAAGTCCCTCCCCCTCTGACACAGCATAACCACCTGCTGCAAAAAACACTTCCATAACGGCATATAAGCAAATTCCTGAGATTACGCAAGCTGTCTGTGCCTTTGTAAAAGGAAATCTCCATTTTCTTTTGTTTACTCTTATCATTTTCCACCTCTCACACTTCAATCTTCATGATCCACCTTGCTATGGCTATTGCTGTAATGTAAATAACCATGCAAAAGGTCATAAGAACCCTTCCGATCCATGTACTGTACATCATGTAAAAAAATCCCGGAGAGGTAAAATCAATATATAGGACTATAAAAAAAGGAATCATACTCATAATTCTCTGTTCAAACTGTTTTGAAGCTGTCATGGTCTGGATCTCCTGTCTCACCTGGGCCTTATCCCTTATCACATCCGCCGTATGGCTGATAATGGAAACCAGTTCTCCCCCGCTTCGCTTTGCGGCTGCAAATACTTCCGCAAAGTTCTTGACATCATCTAAGCCGCTGCGTAAAGCAAATTCCCCAAGGGCCTGCTCTACAGAACGGTTCATCCTGATCTGGCTCTCAATATGGCGAAATTCTTTGGACACCATCCCTTCCTCCCCATATAGCATAACCAACTCCTTTACAGAGGCGGAAAATGCATTTTCCACTGAGTATCCGGCGCTTAAGAAAGAAGCTAAAAGCAAAATTCCCTCTTTAAATTCCTGATTTAACTGCTGGAGCCTTTTCTCCTTTTGCTCTTTTTTTCTGATTATCGGGAAAATAAAAATCAATGGAAGAAATACCAGAAAAGCTGCAAGGCTGCGGTAAAAGACAAAAGAGAAAAGCGCGGCTGCTCCCAGACCCTGGAATCCATATAAGCACCACTCAGCAGATGTCAGCACATAATCCTCATATCTCAACGCCTGCTGCTTTGAGTTTTTCCGTGTTTTGAAGACCTCCCACTTTTTTAAGGTTTCCCCGGACAGCCGTCTCCACGTCCCGGTTTTCATAATCCTCCTCAAACCTGTATAACGGATTGAGTTTGATTTCTCCATTCTCATAACCAACTACCTCCACAATAGACAGGACCCTCCTGCTTTTATCTCTCAGCCTTCCTAAATGTATGAAAATATCAATAGCAGCAGCAATCTGGCTTCTGATTGCTGCCAGTGGGATATCTGCCCCCATAAGCACCATAGTCTCCAGCCTGGAAAGCATATCCCTGGGATTGTTTCCATGTCCGGTACTAAGACTCCCGTCATGTCCGGTATTCATAGCCGATATCATGTCCAAAGCTTCCTTTCCCCTCACCTCGCCAACAATAATTCTGCTGGGATTCATCCGCAAAGCCGCCCTGATCAGATGTCCAATTGTCACTTCTCCATCTCCTTCTCCATTGGCCTCCCTTGTTTCCAGCCGTACAAGGTTTGGTATATGGGTGATTTTTAATTCCGCAGAATCCTCAATCGTTACAATCCGCTCTTCTTTTGGGATATAAGCAGAAAGCGCATTGAGAAATGTACTTTTACCTGAATTGGTCCCGCCGCTGATAAAAATATTATATCCTGCCTCCACAATGCATCTTAGGAAATTTACAGATTCTTCTGTTACAGACCCAAGCTTTAAAAGCATTGCCATGGTTATGGGTTTAGGGAATTTCCTGATAGTCACCGCCGGACCGTCAAGAGCAATAGGAGGCAGTACTACATGGACTCTGGAGCCATTGGACAGCCTTGCATCTGCAATAGGTCTTGATACGTTTACCGTCCTGTTTACTCTGCTGACGATCTGCTGTATGGTATCCTCAAGCTGCTCCTGGCTGTCAAATGCTCTTACCCGCTGCTCCATGCGTCCATCTTTTTCTACAAAGACCATATCAGCCCCATTGACCATGATCTCCGTCACCTCCGGGTCATCCACCAGCTCCTGAAGCGCTCCCAGCCGCCGGAAGGAATCAAAAAGCCTGTTCCGAAGTTCAATTTTATCTTTCAAAGGAAGAAAACTGCTTTGTCCATATTCCATAATATGGATATCAATGATATCATAAAGCTCTTCATCAGCCACCTGCTGCCGTTTGTCTAGCTCTCTCATGATATCTTCCCGCAGTTTCTCTCTATGTATATCTTCCATGGCTGTTCCTCCTCGCACAACTCTATTCAGCTAGCGGATACTTCCTTAAAATCTGCCTTGTATAATCTCCAAGTTCCCCCCACAAAAGCTGTTCCAGATAATTATCTCTCCGGCCGAAGCTGCTGTGATAGGGAGGTCGTACCTTTTGAATCCGGCTTTTCAGTACTTCGCGGCCAGATGATGCCAGGTATTCTTCAAATTCCTCCACCTTTGCTGCGGACATACAGTCATCTTTAACCGGCATGTATATCACATCGCATATATCCAGCACCTCCGCTGCGTTCTTTCCCAACTGGCCCAGATCCAAAACAATGGATCCATAGGTACTATCTCTGGCAATGTGACTTATCAGTTCCACCATATCCTGTGCAGTCAGCTGGGAAAGGTCCTCAGGATATTCTACCGGCGGCACGTAATCCAAATCCCCCCAAGTATAAACAACGGACCCAAGACGGCTCCAGCGAAATCCCTCCTGGCTGTAATAATACAAAAG
>JAEWRS010000525.1 GCA_023398855.1 Bacillota bacterium | reverse complement strand
AAGTGTATATGGGGGAAAACAGCAAGGTCATGTATGGTCTGCAGCAGGGGGGAGTAGTGGTAGCGCGGGTGATGTACGGCTGCTGGCACTATGTATTACTGACAGGGGCTGACAGCCAGTGTGTTTATTTATTCGATCCTTATTTCAGGAAAAAGCCTTTTAAGCAAAAGGGACTGGAGCTGATTACGGATATGCCTTATCAAAGGAACCGCTGTGTGCCGTGGGAAATGTTTAACGATACAGGAAAGGGTACCTATGCACTTGGCCCTAAGGATACCAGAGAGGCTGTCATTATTTTTAACAGTGTGACTCAGAAGAAACCCGCAAATACTATTGAATATTTTATTTAATGCATGGAAGGTCTGGTCATGTATTTTTAGTGTAATCAGGACAAGTAAAAATATTTGACAAAATAAATTCTTTGTGATAACCTGAATCAAATTACAGATGGAGGCAGGCGTAATGAATCAATTGCAACAGTTAAAAAAACTGCATAGGGACGACGATCAATAGCGCTTGTATCTGTGATGAATCATAGGTGCGAGCGCTTAACGCGTTGTGCCTGTGTGGATAAATCATTTGCGGACCACATTGGTAAATTAAATTTACTCGTGTGGTTCTGTTTTTTTTCCATACGAGGAAAAAGAAAGGTTGTGATCGTATGGGACATATTGATAATGTCCTCATGGATATGTGGAATCCCAAGAAAATCAAAATAATTATAATCCAGGAGGAATAGATCATGAAATGTATTGTTGGAGCCATAAAAAAAGTAACGGTAGAGGCAGAGGAGTTAGGAAGCCATATCGGTGAAAATGTCCGTATACACGGCAGTATTTATAAAATCAGAAAAATGAGCGATTTTGCTTTTGTGTTATTAAGAACAAAAAGAAGCGTGGTCCAGTGTGTTTACTCAGACGAGATTTCAAGATTTTCTCTTGAAGAATTAAAGGAAGAAAGCAGTGTAATCATAACTGCCCATGTTAAGGCGGAAGAGAGATCAAAGATGGGTTATGACCTGCTGATAATAGATGCAGAGGTTTTATCAGGGCCGGAAGAACCATGTCCTGTTGTTATCAATAACAAATATATTGATGCCTCCATGGAAACTTTGCTTAATTTCAGGCCAATCACCCTGCGGAATGAAAAAGAGCGGGCTATCTTTAAATTGCAGGAAGGAATCACCTGTGGGGTACGTGAGTTTTTCAAGCAGGAAAGGTTTACGGAGATCCATACTCCCAAAATTGTTTATGCAGGTGCGGAAGGGGGGGCAAATATCTTTTGTCTTGATTATTTTGGCAGGGAGGCATATTTAGCACAAAGCCCACAGTTCTATAAACAGATGATGGCAGGCGTTTATGAAAGGGTGTTTGAGATTGCTCCGGTATTCCGGGCGGAAAAGCATGATACATCCAGGCATTTAAATGAATATATCAGCGTGGATTTTGAAATGGGCTTTATTCGCAGCTTTGAAGACATTATGGAGATGGAAACCATGATGCTTAGGTATGTAATGGAATATTTGAATAAAGAATATGTCAATGAAATAGGTCTGTTAAAGGTAGATATTCCGGTAATAAAAGAGATCCCAGTAATTAAATTTAAAGAAGCAAAAGAACTGATTTCAAAGGAATATAACAGGCCCATCAAGGATTTTAACGATTTTGAGCCGGAAGAAGAAAAACTGCTTTTTCAGCTGATAAAGCGGAATACAGGAAGTGAGTTTGTGTTTGTGACCCATTACCCAAGCCTCAAAAGGCCTTTTTATGCCATGGACAGCCAGGAGAACAAAGAGGAGACCTTAAGCTTTGACCTTCTGTTCCGGGGGTTGGAAATAACCACAGGAGGCCAAAGGATCCATAAATATAAAGAACAGACCGAGAAAATGAAATCCAGAGGAATGAATGTGGAGCTGTTTGAAACGTATCTTATGATGCATAAATATGGAATGCCGCCTCATGGAGGGCTTGGATTGGGTCTGGAACGTTTTACCAGCAGACTGCTGGGACAGGAAAACGTAAGGTTGTCCACCCTGTTTCCCAGAGATATCAACAGGCTGACGCCATAAGATTATGAAAAGTAATCCCTCAAAGGAATGCCGGTAAGAATCTCTTCCATTAGTGGGTATAATTATCATTTATTCTATGAATGATATGGTAAGGATGGAGAAAAAGTATTATAATAGCTGTTATAAAATTACCTGGTTCTATGAGTATCACAGCACCACAAAGAAAAAATTAAGCATACATGCGGGAGGTATCTTATGCAGACATTTAAGCAGTTGTATGAAAGTATGGTGAAATCCGTATTAGATAATCAATCAGATCCGGAGCAGGATCTGGAAATCTCATATGATCCTCATCATCTGGATTGTCTTTTAAATCCACAAAAGCATCCGGTGGTAATCCGCACTGGGACCTGTACCTGTTCCAAGGAGGACAGGGAGGAGTGTTTAAAGCGATGTCCTTTCGGAGCTATGAGAATCGAAACGGATGGGATCACCGTTGATCCTGAGTTATGTCTGGGCTGTGAAAAGTGCATTGAAGGCTGTGCCCCGGAAAAGCTGACGGCCAGCACGGATATTATACCGGCTTTAAAAGCGGTCAAAAGCTCTAAGGGACTGGTATATGCAATGATAGCTCCCGCATTTTTAGGTCAGTTTTCAAAGAAAGTGACTCCTGGAAGGCTGAGAACGGCCTTAAAAGCGGTGGGGTTTGACGGAATGCTGGAGGTTGCCCTGTTTGCAGACATCCTGACATTAAAAGAGGCGCTTGAGTTTGATAAGAATATTAACGATATCAATGATTATCAGCTGACAAGCTGCTGCTGCCCCATGTGGATCGGCATGATCCGCAAGGTGTATCACCAGCTGATTCCTCATGTCCCTGGCTCTGTCTCTCCTATGGTTGCCTGTGCAAGAGTGGTAAAGGCTTTGCACCCGGATGCCCTTACCGTGTTTATCGGACCATGTCTTGCTAAAAAGGCGGAAGCTCGGGAAAAGGATCTGGTCGGCGATGTTGATTTTGTACTCACCTTTCAGGAGGTAAAGAATATATTTGACGCTCTGGGCATTGATCCGGCAGTTATGGAAGAAAGCGAAAAGGATCACTCCTCAAAGGCCGGAAGGATTTACGCCAGAAAGGGTGGGGTCAGCGAAGCGGTGGAGAATACGGTAAGAGCCATTAACCCGAATAAAAAGACGGAAATCCGCACCAAACAGGCCGATGGAGTGCCAGCGTGCAGGAGGATGATCCAGGATATCATGGACGGGAAGATTGAGGCAAACTTTTATGAAGGCATGGGCTGTGTAGGCGGCTGTGTGGGAGGACCAAGATCTATATTAGGAGTGGAACAGGGGACAGAGCTGGTCAATGATTATGGAGAAATGGCGACCTATAATCATCCCGCAGAAAATCCATATGTAATTGAGCTGCTGCACCGATTGAATCTAGACAGCATTGAAAGCCTGTTGGAGGAAACGGATCTGTTCAGCAGAAATATTACTTAAGGCAGATTGGGTTATAAGCTTTATACCATTTAAGTGAAATCAGCACATGAGAACCGGAATAAGAGGTTCTCATGTGCTGATTTTTTGTTATTCCTTCTGAAATGAGGATAAGGGGCGATTGCGTCTTGCTTTTCCCCCCCTAAAAATGCTAAAATAAAAGAGCATGTGTGGACAGGGAACTGAAAGAAAGGAAATGGTTATGGCAACGGGCAGAATGAATCAGCTGGTAGTAATGGTCAATTTATGCAGCAGTGTTGTAGAAGGAATTGAACACCTTATGACCTTTGAAAAAAATGAACGGCTGAAAGAGGATGCTGTCACAGGGCTTCTTACTTTGGAAGAGAATTTCAGAGGATTTAAGGCAGATAAAGCTGTGATCCATGAAACCAAATGGATGGCAGAAGTTATAAGGAACTGGCTGTTTGTTTTTGATCAGGAATTTAAAAGCAGGCTGTATCGCTGGTATTTTGCAGCCTTAAAAGAGCTTCGGAACCTGATGACGGCGGAAATAGAGTTGTGTCCCATCTGTTCAGGGAAAGGTGCTCCTCATTATGGAGCGGTATTTTATATGGAGGACGAGGAAACGGATCAATATGTATTGGAGCCGGTCCGCGTCTTTATGAAGTGCAGGGATTGCGGAAATTATTATCTTGCAAAGGAAGAGCGGGGGCTTTCTGGAAAGATGAAAGATTTCCGCCGTACTAAGATAAGATGTGAACGGCTTTTAGCTGATATCGGTGTATTTGAGGCACAAGGAACCATGCTGTTTATCGGTGAAGAGAAAAGCCAGTTATATAAGGAAGCCAGAAGGGCAGGATATGAACCTCATGCCATGCCTTTGGAATATGCCGGAGGCAGGAAAGAAGAAAAAGAAACATACCGGATCGTACTCATTGACAGGATCTTACGCACCCAGGATATGAAGCTGGTCCTGACCAGAGCGGCTGAGTATCTGGCGGCTGATGGTATTCTCTGGTTTGACGGGCCTGATCTGGATAAATCTATTAAAAATCTGAAGCAAAAGGGAGCTTCCATGTGGAAAGGTGAGACAGCGGATGTCTGCTTAACGGATGCGGGTATCGATGCTCTGGCAGAAAAATGCGGACTTATCATCCGTTCATACCGCCATGTTGGGACTGCCTCCGGGCGTATTGAAGTGATCGCCCAAAAAAAGGAATGATAAAAAGGTAACAGGTCTGGTTCATGCCGCCTCCCATATTGGCAGACGGCTTGCCAAGGAGAAGAAAGGAGGAGGCAGCGTGTTTGACAAATTGACGGAAAATGATATTAAGAAGATGCAGGAGGAAATAGAATACCGGAAGCTGGTGGTCAGAAAGGAAGCCCTGGAAGCAGTAAAAGAGGCACGAGCTCATGGAGATTTAAGTGAAAACTTTGAATATCATGCGGCAAAAAAGGACAAAAACCAGAATGAAGGCAGAATCCGTTACTTGGAGAAGATGATAAAGACGGCTCAGGTAATATCTGATGAATCCCAAGACGATGAAATTGGCCTTTATAATACGGTGGATTTGTATTTTGAGGATGATGAGGAGGAGGAGACCTATAAGCTTGTGACCACTGTCAGGGGAAATTCCATGAAAGGTCTGATCAGCTCGGATTCTCCTTTGGGAAGTGCCATTATGGGCCACAGGGTGGGGGACCGGGTATTTGTGAGAGTCAATGAAAAGACAGGTTACTATGTGGTAGTAAAACGTTTGGAAAATACAAAGGATGACGGCAGTGATAACCTTAGAGGCTATTAAACGGCCAAAGGGGCTGGGGGAAATATGAGGGACATGACAAAAGGAACTATTTCCTCTCAGCTGATACGGTTTTCTATCCCTCTGGTTCTGGGGAATTTGTTCCAGCTTACCTATAATGCTGTAGATTCTATTGTGGTAGGCCGGTTTGCAGGTGAAGAAGCACTGGCAGCAGTAGGAACAGCAGGCCCGGTCATGAACATCATGATTCTTGGGATCACCGGTATCTGTATTGGAGCTTCGGTGCTGATGAGTGAATTCTTTGGCAGTGGAAACCACGATAAATTAAAAAAGGAAGTGGCCACCACTCTTTTGTTTGGCTGCTATTTTTCTTTAGCAATAGTGATTCTGGGATTGTTTTTTTCCGGAGCAGTTATAAGACTTCTCTTGGTGCCTGAGGAGATAATTGAGGATTCGACGGTTTATTTAAGACTGATACTCATAGGAATGCCTTTTACATTTTTCTACAATGGAGTGGCTTCCGCCCTCCGGAGTGTGGGAGATTCAAGAACCCCGGTCCGTTTCCTGGCTGTGGCTTCTGTTTTAAATGCGGTCCTGGATCTTGTATTTGTGGCAGGATTCCATATGGGGGTTTTTGGAGCGGCCCTTTCTACTGTGATCGCTGAGGGAGTTTCTGCATTTTTGTGCATTTTTTACATATACAGAAAGGTACCGCTGCTCAGGCTTGAGCCAAAGGATTTTTCCATGGACCGGGAGCTTTTAAAGCTAACGGTAAAGCATGGGGCTGTCACGGCCCTGCAGCAATCCTGCCAGCCCATTGGTAAACTTTTGATACAGGGATTCATTAATCCTCTGGGAGTCAGTAC
>JAEWRS010000486.1 GCA_023398855.1 Bacillota bacterium | reverse complement strand
GGCGGAGACAGAACGATGAATACCAGAGCTCAATTGGAGAAGAAGGAATGGTATCGGGAGGCAAAAGAGGCAGGAAGTGAAATTGTTATTTCCTCTTCCCATGTCCAGAATCTGGTGAAGGGAGATTATAAATGGGTGGTGACACTCAGCAGGGGAATCCAGAATCCCCGGACCCAACAGGTGGAAGGACTGTTCATTCTTGATTTAAATTATGATGTGATCAATGACTTATGTGAATCAATCCATCTGGGAAATAAAGGATACGTATATATTGTGGATCAGAAAGGGGAGATCGTATACCATCCCCAGCAGCAGCTGATCTTAAGCGGGGTAAAAAAAGAACTTTTGAAAGAAGTTCTGAATCAGAAAACAGGAATTTCCTATAAAGATGAGAACGGGGAGAATAAGATTTATACCACCTTTCGCTCAGGTAAAACCGGCTGGACCATTGTGGGGGTTGTGTATACCTCTGAGCTGGTAAAAAGAGAACAAGCCATGAGAGCCATGTACATTGGCATGGCACTGGCGCTGATCATCCTGGCAGGCGTAATTGCCATATTCCTGTCCGACAGCATAACAAAGCCCATCAAACAGCTTCAGGCAGGTATGAAGAAAGTGCAGGAGGGAAGATTTCAGCCGGTATACATTGATGCAGGAGGAGATAATGAGATCGCCAGCTTAAACCGGTCGTTTAACCGGATGACGGAACATATTGATGAACTGATGAAAAAGAACATGGCGGAGCAGGTGGAAAAGCGGAAAAGCGAGCTAAAGGCGCTGCAGTCACAGATTAATCCTCATTTTTTATATAATACCCTGGACTCTATTATCTGGATGATTGAAACAGATGATTCTCAGCAGGCCATAAAAATGACCTCCATCCTGGCCCGGTTTTTCCGCCAGGCCATAGGAAATTCCGATGTGTTTGTGACAATCAGCCAGGAATTGGAATACACAAAAAATTATCTCTTAATTCAGCAGATGCGTTATCGGGATAAAGTGGCTTTTGATATCCAGGTAGATGGGGATATACTGGAATGCCATATTATAAAGCTGGTTTTACAGCCTCTTGTAGAAAATGCGCTGTATCACGGACTTAAGTATAAAGAAGGAGGAGGTCATATCTGGATTACAGGATACCGCCTGGATCAGAACATTATTCTTAAGATAAAGGATGATGGGATCGGGATGGATCAGGATATTCTGCAAAATCTCTTCCGGAATAAAGGTAAGGCCAAAGGAAGAAACAATGGAGTCGGGCTGGATAATATACAGAATCGTCTGAAGCTGTATTACGGCGAAGAATATGGAATTCAGGTGGATAGCCAATGGGAGACAGGAACAGCCATAACCATTAAAATCCCTTGTGCTTTTCCGGGACAAAAGGAGGATTCCTATGAAAAAACATAAAAATGGGATTGCTTTAGTATTTCTTCTGCTTGCTGCTGCATGTTTTGCATTATTCTTGTTCTGGCTGGGAGAGTTTAAAGAGGTCAAAAAGGTAAAGATTGTTTTTATTCCAAAAGTTATGGATGTAACAAATGATTTTTGGATGTCCATGATATCCGGTGCAAAGAGTGCAGCTAAGGAATATCAGGCTGATATTGTTATCCTTGCACCTCAAATTGAAAACGATTATGAAACCCAGGAAAAGTACATTGATGAGGCCATTAAGCTGAATCCTGATGTGATCGCATTGTCTCCGATCAGGTATTCGGAGATGACGGATTCTGCATGGAAAATAAAGAAGGCAGGTATTAAGCTGGTTCTGCTGGATTCTTTGCTGGATGAGGATTTAGCAGAGTGCTGTGTGAGTACGGATAATATAGACGCAGGAATGCAGATGGGGGACAAAATGCTGGATTACATGAAGGAGGACACGAAAATCGCCATTATGTCCTTTGTAAAAGCTTCTTCCACTGCCATGGAACGGGAACAGGGTGTCAGGACCGGACTTGGCGTACACGAAAGCCGGATTGAAACGGTACTATACAGCAATTCAGATTATAAACAGGCTTATGAAAAGACAAAGGAGCTTTTGGAGGAGAACCCGGAAATTAATTTAATTGCCGGGCTAAATCTGTATTCCACAGTAGGGGTTGCACGGGCAGTAAGGGAAATGGACTTAAAACGTAAAATATATGTAGTGGGATTTGACAATGATGTGGAAGGAATCCAGTATCTGGAAGAAGGGGTCATTGATACACTCATTGTCCAGAAACCCTTTAACATGGGGTACCTGGGAATCCAGAAGGCAGTGGAAGTGGCAAGGGGAAAAACCGTAGAGAAAATCATTCACTCTGAAATTGAGATCATTACGGTTGACAATGTTTACACCGATGAAAATCAGAAGCTGCTGTTTCCGTTTTAATTTACAATAAGTATTGGTTCCGGCAGAATAATCGGTCCATAAGGCAGAAGGAAAAAGAGTGGTATTTTACGGAAAAGTAGAATATTCCTCTTTTTTTGTAAGATCCTCTATAGGAAAAGAAAATAAAAATTATATAATTATAGTAGGGAGGGCGAAACGGTTCGCTCTTATAAACAGAGGAGATGGAAGGTGAAAATGTGAGCGGCGTGATGCTTAGAATGAAAGGAATTGACAAGTCGTTTCCCGGTGTGCATGCACTGGATCATGTGGATCTGGAAGTAAAAGGCGGCGAGGTTCACGCGTTAATGGGTGAGAACGGTGCAGGAAAATCCACACTGATGAAAATACTTACGGGTATTTATTCCAAGGATTCCGGCACGATTGAGTTTGAAGGAAAAGAGATGGAATTTACGACTCCCAAGGAAGCCCAGGACAGGGGAATTGCCATTGTACATCAGGAGCTTAATATGATGAATCATCTTACTGTGGCACAGAATATTTTTATTGGCCGGGAAATAATGAGAGGCAGACTGATTGATGACTCCCAGATGAACAGGGAGGCCAGGAAGCTGTTCGATAAACTGAATATAGATATTAATCCGGCAGAAACCATGGGGAACCTGACGGTAGGCAGACAGCAGATGTGTGAAATTGCAAAGGCAATTTCCAGAGACGTGAAATTGATTGTATTTGATGAGCCATCAGCAGCTTTGACGGAGTCTGAAATTGAGGAACTGTTTAAAATTATCCGGGATTTGAGAGACAAAGGGCTGGGAATCGTATACATATCCCACCGGATGGATGAAATAAAAGTGATTACAGACCGGGTGACGGTTATGCGTGACGGCAGTTATGTGGGAACATTGATTACAAAGGATTCCACGAAAGATGACATCATCAATATGATGG
>JAEWRS010000463.1 GCA_023398855.1 Bacillota bacterium | reverse complement strand
AGTCTGGTGCCGGAGCCTCCGGCAAGAATAATTCCCTTCATTTGTTTTTCCTCCGTATTCTTTCGTGATATCATCATAAAGGGTGACGCAAGGTTACTGTCAAGTCTTTATTCATTAATATTTCTTTACTTTTTGCAGATAAATGCTCCAGCCCGCTTCGTAATATGAATGAATCCCTTTTTCTCCATCTTTTTCTCTAGAAATTCCCGGAATTCGTCATAGCGGTCGCTTAAGTACTCCTGCTGGTTTCCATGACAGGAAAGAATGTATTCCATAAGGGCCCCCGGGTCACTGACTTCCAGATAATCCTTATAGTCCTTTCTCTCCACAAAATGAAAATGATCTTTTAAAATTCCCTCACCGTTTTCAAGTCCAAACACATCATATAAATTCACTTCTGAAAGAGCAATTCTGGAATCAAACTCCTTTACCAGCTGACTGATTTCCTTCATATGATCAAAACCATAGGTGCTGCAGTAAAAAATGCCTCCCGGTTTCAAAACTCTTTTTATCTCCTCCAGCGCTCCATCTAAATTGGTCAAATAAAACAGAAGATGGTTAGCAGTCACAATGTGAAAGCAATCCTCATCCTTTGGGATCTGACGGCAGTCAAACACTTCAAAGGCAAATGAACCAGGAACATGTTTCAGGCTTTCCTCCACATCCCTGATCATGCCTTCTGAAATATCCGACAGACAGATCCTGGCATCCGGCGGTATCCTGTCCTTATTGGCAAGCCACAATTCCCCATTGCCGCAGCCCAGCTCCAGAATATCTTTTCCAGCCAAAGGTTCCATGAGTCCGTACAGCCATTGAAACCAGCCTGTGTTATTCTTGGTATACTTTTTGTGAAGCCCAATGCGAATGCTAATATTTGCCGCATCCTTATACTGCTCCACAAGAGACCGTTCCATATTGGTAATATGGATTAAGTGGAGGATTTTATTCCAGTCCACGGACTGGTTTTCCGTCACCAGCCTTGAAGTCTCTGTAAGGGTCTGCTCCACCAGCTTTAAGTGCTCTATCCTCTTCCTGATAAGATTTAATTGAAGACGGAGAGACTCTTGCACATAGTCATTGTCATCGTCATTAATCGTAATGGAACGGATCTCATCTAAGGAAAAGCCCAGATATTTTAAAGAAAGAATCTTCTGAAGCTTGGCAAAATCCGAATCAGTATAAAGCCGGTATCCCCCCTCGCTCATTCCCGATGGTTTTAACAGTCCCTGCTTATCGTAGTACCGGACGGTGCGTATGGAAACATTGGCATTTCTGGCGAACTGGCCAGAGGTATAATATTGGTTCACAGACGTACCACCTCCTTTTTCCTGAATTGTTATACCTGTATTATATAGGGTGACGTATGGTCATGGTCAAGGGGATTTCTAAAGTTTTGCATAAAAAGTTAGCGCAACATAATCTACAGTCATGCTAATTGAACCACGGTTACGTGCCCAATGCCACTTTTGATTTGCCCTATGCCGCAAGATATTGCCCTGTGTGATCTTTAAAACCGATGGTAAAACAGGTATGCCATACCAGCGATAAAAAGCCTTGTTTCCTTTTATTACATCCACATAAATAATTAATAGTGTTTTCTGAATCAACACTCAGTAACTGTGTTAATTCATCCCAAGTATATTACTCCAGCTTCAACACTATCGTATATTTCCTGTAAATCCCATGGTTCACCATGAACCATAGGGTTGATGATCTGGTTAAGTTTCTGGTGGAACAGAATCAACAGACCACTTTCAGTTTGCCCTGTGTCGCAAAATATTGCCCCTGGGTGAACTTTAAAACCCATAGCGGGACATATATGCCATTCAGACATTAAAACACCTCGTTGGGCAAATTTGAAAAACATAGGTATTTGCCGTTGCACCAGATAACTGTTTGGATTGCTTTGCCTCCTGTTCGTCATTCGTTTGCTTTTCAGAAAAATGTCGCATATAGACCAGTTTTTCATATCCCTCAGGTCGCACAATCGCAACCATTTACAAGTTCCTGAACTGTAAGATTATCCCTTATTTTGCTACAAAAACAGGAATGAACCATGGGGTCGTAAATGATGCAGGTTAAAGAGCCGGGGTCAAAAATCTCCCCTGCTCGGATTACATCAGCCCGCAATGCGGGCTGAGAGAACTTTTCATCGGGGTCGTATTCCTGGCATTGGGGTCGCAACCGGAGTCGTACTTACTGGAAATGCCCATTTATCCAGAAGAGTTGCGGGGTCATAAACAACTCCTTAACTCCTTGATTAGTTAATCAATAATTATAGCTATTATTCTAAAACACCACCAAGCTGAGATTTTTTCTCTGTTTGGTGGTGTATACGAATTGGAAATATTTTTTAATGTATTATTATGTTTTTTTTCGAAGCATATTCATTGATTCTTTTTATCAAATTTTCTCTATATACAGCTTCAGCCGCATGGATTTCACGTTCTCCATCTTCATCCTCATATTCAGGAAATATGATAAAGTTTGTCTGATCCATTTTTTTAATTATATATTCGTTTCCCTCAAACTCACCATTTCTAACATGATATGAAGTTATAAAATTCATTATTTCCTCATACAATTCTTGTGTATTGATTTCTGATTGCAAAAATCCTTCCATTACGTTCATATATTTTACCTCCTGGTCTATTTAACTGGATATGCGCTAAGCATTCCACCATCTTCTGAAATAACTATTTTAATTAACGTTTCACCTTTTGTACCAACTTCTTTTCCAGCATCAATTACAATTTGATAGCTTTGTTGTCCCATTTTTGTTAAGCCATTGTCGGCTATTGATTGAACTTTTCCATTGCTCATAGCATCCTTTAATATTACTTCAGCTACTTCTTTTGTATCTCCTAAAAATTTTGCACCCTTACCGCCACTGGAAGATATATGTTTGGGTTTAACATAAGCTGAATTAATATCAAAATTATTTAATGCTTTCTGTCCTTGTTTAACAATATCATCAACAATTTTTGATTCAGCTTTAACAGCGTCACCCATCCCCTCACCAGCCATTTTACCCACAAAACCAGAATCCCCAGCGATTGGATATTTTTCATTCAGCCATTTTAACGTTTCTGATGACAATGGCACATATTCATAGCTCTTAAATCCGTTTTTACTCTCCACTTCCAGACGGTCCA
>JAEWRS010000343.1 GCA_023398855.1 Bacillota bacterium | reverse complement strand
TGCGAATGTGTGCTTCCAACTCGTTGGGAGTTGTGGAATCGCCATCAAATTTGATGAAGTAGTAGAATCCTTCTTTCATTTTCTGAATCTCGTAAGCTAATCTCTTCTTACCCCATTCATCAACGTTAGTTACAGCTCCGCCGAAACGAGTAATATAACCCGTAACTTTTTCGATGGCTGCTGCTCTCTCTTCATCTTCGAGCTTTACGTTCAGAACAACGGCTAACTCATATTTGTTCATGCTTCTTTACCTCCTTGTGGTCTCTGGCCCCTGCTTTCAGTTTCAGGAGCAAGGATTCTATATGTCACGGATTAATATTATACAGGAAAGATTTGATAAAAGCAAGTCCTTTTCCCATTTTCCCAAACGTTTTTCTTTTGTTTTTCGTAATTTTACGCCTTTGAATGGCCATCCTTGTCTTTTAAGCCTCTGGTATTCTTTTCCACCAGCTTTCTTGGCACCATGACCTGGTGGCCGCAGCCCGTACATTTTAAGCGAAAATCTGCGCCCACCCTCAAAATCTCCCACTCCTGGCTTCCGCAGGGGTGCTGCTTTTTAAGCTTTACAATATCTCCAACCTCATAATTCATATCAATCACCTGCCCCTGACGTCTTTGAAACATTTCTGAGTATCTGTTATTTTAAAATAGAATCAATCTGATCCAATTCCTCCTGGGTGAATGTTACCTGATTAAGACAGGACGCACTGTCAGCCAGCTGCTTAGCACTGCTGGCACCCATAAGTACAGAGGTCACGGCCTTTTCCCGAAGGACCCAGGAAAGAGCCATCTGCGCCAGGGTCTGGCCCCGCTCTAAGGCCAGTTCATTTAACTGCCTGATCTGGTTCAGCTTTTCATCAGATAAATAACGGCCTCCAACAGTGGTTCCCTGCCTTGATGCCCTGGAGCCCTGGGGGATGCCCGTTAAATACTTGTCAGTTAGTGCTCCCTGTGCAAGAGGACTGTAGCAGATGCAGCCCACACCATTTTCATGAAGTGTAGCAAACAGTCCTTCTTCTGCACCTCTCTCAAACATATTGTACCTTGGCTGATGGATCAGACAGGGTACTCCCATACTTTTTAACATGAGAACTGCGTTTTTGGCTTCATGGTCCCCGTAATTGGATATCCCCACATAAAGCGCCTTCCCCTGCCTCACAATGTCAGCAAGTGCACCCATGGTCTCCTCCAGAGGTGTCTCCGGGTCCGGCCTGTGGTGGTAGAATATGTCGGCATATTCCAGACCCATACGTTTTAAGCTCTGATCCAGACTGGCCATTAAGTATTTTCTGGAACCCCAGTTTCCATAAGGTCCAGGCCACATATCAAATCCTGCTTTTGTGGAAATGACCATTTCATCCCGATACTTTCCCAGATCACTTTTTAAAATCTCACCAAAATTTTCTTCCGCTTTTCCCACTGCAGGAGAGCCATAGTTATTTGCCATATCAAAATGGGTGATCCCCATATCAAAAGCACTTAAAAGAATTTCCCTTTGTTCCTCTAATGGCCTTTCCAGTCCAAAATTCTGCCACAAACCTAAGGATATCGCAGGAAGTAACACTCCGCTCCTTCCGCAACGCCTGTATTCCATTTTTTCATATCTGTTATCTGCTGCCTGATACATCATTGACTCTCCTTTTCTTCTCATGATGGCAGCGGACCAAGATCATGACCGCCTGGCTTTCGCGGCTTACTCCTTGCCCGCACAAAAATATAAGGCGGATTCAAACGAATCCGCCAAAGCTGACCTGCCTCATTTTATATCCGGAAGATTCTGCTAGGTGATCTCGTTAAAGAACACTCCATTCAATGGCCGGATCCGGTCCACCATGGACCTTCTGTCCTGTGGTACGGCTGGCAGCCCGTATCCAAACAGCCACGAGGTCATTTCACTGATACTTAAGGACAAATGAGGCTTAACTTCATCTCCAGACCTTGCAGGTTGAAGAGAGGAGCCTTCCGGCCCCAGCCTCCACCGGAACACTCCGTCATTCTGGCGGATAAAGTCATCCTTTACTTCAATAAACAGCTCCATCTCACTGACAGGGCATTCCTCTTTTAAACGTATCACGGAAATAAATTGTTCCAGGTGAATAATCCTGCCCATGACAGCCGGCTTTGAAGGGCCGGTTTCCTTCACATATCCCGGAAGACAGACAAGCTCCCTCAGGCTTACTGACGTCTCTCCGTAATAAGCCCATACTCCAGCCAGCTCTTCCCTGTCATCTCTGGTAAAAAGAAGGGTTAAGTCCCCTTTGTCACTTCTGACTTCCTTGCTTAAATTCTGGTAATACTCTTCATCCCTCAGTGCATAAACCTCATACCTTTTTTCCAGCTGCTTACCCACAAATCTTGCCGCTTCCCTGGATTCATCCGACCGCTCCATAAAAGCCCTGCGGCTTAAGCGCAGCCGTCCCTTTTCATTCAGTGCCACCTCCGGCAAGTCACAGATAAAAGTAAAATCAAAGGGAAAGTAAATGGCAGGCTCAGCCGGCACCAGAAAACAAAAGCCCATCCGTTCCATATACATATCGGAAAAGCAGCGGTTTAAAAGCCGCCTCATATGTCCCTGATGCCGGAAATCAGGATCAGTAGCAACGCCGGCAATATAATCCACCTTCCACAGTCGGTCCTTGACCACCACATCATAGGGATTGCGATGCAGCATGGCAACCACACGATTATCCCCCCATGCAGTGAGGACTTTGTTTTTCCGCACCCTGTCTGAATAGTAATATTCAATAAAGCTCTGGGAATCCTCAGAAAAAACCTTTTCCCAAAGCGCCCGGCTCTCGCCTTTTTCTTCCTGCTTCAAATACCGTACCATAGTTAAAAGCCCTTCTGAACTACTCCGTATTTTCTTGCAAAGTCAATGGGGTAATAAGACATTTTTGCCTTTCGCAG
>JAEWRS010000290.1 GCA_023398855.1 Bacillota bacterium | reverse complement strand
TCAACTTTTATATTAAACTCGTACTTATCCATTCTTTGCATCTCCTAACAAGGCAAATGAGTTACAGTTCGACTCTGCCCTCCAGAGCCCGTAACAATGTCACCTCATCTATGTACTCTAAGTCTCCTCCAACGGGAACTCCGCTGGCTATACGGGTAACCCTGATTCCTGTGGGTTTGATCAACTTGCCGATATACATGGCTGTTGTCTCTCCCTCAAGGCTGGAATTTGTGGCAATGATCACCTCTTCCACATCTCCCTGCAGTCTTTGCATCAGTTCCTTCAGCTTGATATCTCCAGGTCCAATTCCAAGCATGGGGGAAATTGCCCCGTGCAGAACATGATAAACCCCCTCGAATTTTCCTGTTTTTTCGTATGCAGCCAAGTCTCTGGTGTCTTCCACTACCATGATCACCTTGTGATTGCGTTTTTCACTCTGACAGATGGGGCACAGCTCCTGATCTGTCAGGGTAAAGCATTCTTTGCAGTAGCGTACATTTTGTTTTGCTTCTGTAATGGATGAGGCAAGGCCTTTCACTTGCTCTTCCGGCATGTTAATAATATGAAACGCCAGTCGCTGTGCGGATTTACTGCCAATGCCAGGAAGTCTGGACAGCTCTTCTATTAATCTTGTTATCTGACTGCTGTAGTAATTCATAATCAGAACGGAAAGCCTCCGCCTAACCCGCCAAGTCCGCCAGTGAGCTTAGCCATTGCTGAGCTGTTGTCCTCTTCCATCTGACGGAACGCCTCATTGGTAGCTGCCATGATCAGATCTTCCAACATCTCAATGTCATCCGGATCCACTACTTCCTGGGATAATTTAACCGCTGTCACTTCCTTTTTGCCTGAAACAGTGACTGATACAGCTCCGCCGCCTGCTGTAGCCGTATATTCTTTTTCTTCCAGCGTTTTTGTTGTCTCTTCCATCTGACGCTGCATCTTCTGTGCCTGCTTCATTAAATTATTCATATTGCCAGGCATTGCGCCTGGAAAACCGCCACGTTTTGCCATGGTGTGTATCCTCCTGCTATCTTTATGATTTTTAATCTTCTATTGTTATATCCATTAAAATATTGGTTTTTAAATCTTCATCGCTGACGTAAATGGTATCAGACCGTTCTCCGCCGCCCCGAAGCCTTGTCTTAAAGGTTATGGATTTATGGTAATGGTCTTCCACATACCGCTCAACTTCTGCAACAGTCGAATCTCTGCTTCCGATCAGGTAATTGCTCTGCTCGGAAAAGACAACGCAAAGGCAGCTTTCTCCGGCAGGTTCCACCACTGTATCCTTGAAGCTGGCCCGGATAGGTCCTCCCAGTTCACGAATGATCTTCCCCCACTCGCCCCGGATCATATTTAAATCCTCTAACTGGCCTTTGGGAAGAGCCACCCGCTCTGCGGGGGTCAATTGAGGGGAAGGGACAATGCTGCCGGCGTCCTCCCCGCCTCCATTTAAAACAGGCAAAGGGACTGTTCCTGAAATGCCGCTTTCCAGCTGCTTTTCTATATTGCTGATCCGCTGAAGTATGGAGTCTAAATTCTGTTCCATCTGAGGGCGGGTCAGTTTAATCAGAGCTACTTCGATGAGTACCCTTTTCTGGAATGCATAGCGGAGCTGATTGGACAAATCCGAAAATACGCGGATATACCGTAAAAGCGTTTCGTTATCCGTACGCTTACTGTCCTCTTTTAACATGTTCTGGTTCTCCACTGACATATCCAGAAGATTTTCCCCATTGTCCACGGATTTTAATATTAAAAGGTTTCTCAAATACCAGATAAAATCAATAACAAACTGGCCCAGCTCCCGGCCCTGGATCACCAGCTCTTCCAAAAAGGTGATGCAGTCTTTTGTCCGGTTTTCCACGATCGCCTGAAACATGGTCCCAAACACGGTAGTGTCCACAGCTCCCAGCACATCCAACACATTATCATAGGTAAGAAGCTCCCCGTAATGAAAGGCTATGCATTGGTCTAAAAGACTTAAGGCATCACGCAAAGCGCCGTCAGCAGCTTTGGCAATATAAGTAAGGGCCTGGTCTTCCACCTGGATATGTTCTGCAGCTGTCAGCTCTTTTAAATGATCTACAATAGTCTCCACTGTAATTCGTTTAAAATCATAACGCTGACACCTGGAAAGGACTGTTACCGGAATTTTCTGGACTTCTGTAGTAGCCAGAATAAATATTACATAGGACGGGGGTTCCTCCAATGTCTTTAACAGTGCATTAAATGCTCCTGTGGAAAGCATATGAACCTCATCGATAATATAAACCCGGTATTTGCCTTCTGTGGGAGGATACTGGACTTCATCCCTTATCTCCCTGATGTTCTCCACGCCGTTGTTTGATGCCGCATCGATTTCCACCACATTGAGGGAAGCACCGGCTGCAATATTTTTACAGGTATGGCATTTCCCGCAGGGACTTCCATCCACCGGTTGCTCGCAGTTGACTGCCTTTGCAAAAATCTTGGCAATACTGGTCTTACCGGTTCCTCTTGTTCCGCAAAACAAATATGCATGTCCGATGCGCCCGGCTATTATCTGATTTTTCAATGTCTGTACAATATGGGCCTGGCCTTTTACATCTGAAAAGGAAGGCGGACGCCATTTCCGATACAATGCCGTATATGACATGCCTGTTAACTCCTTATTCGTCGCCGAAGCTGATACCTATCATCTTGGCTTCCTCAACAATAGAGCTTTTCGGATCGACGGTTTTTAATTTTCCGGCTATATCGGCTAAGGGGACTTTAACGATCTCATTGTTATCCACTGCTACCATATATCCGTATTCTTTGTTATTTATGAGCTTTGCTGCTTCTGCCCCAAGCCGGGTGGACAATACTCTGTCACAGGGGCATGGATCTCCGCCCCTCTGCATATGGCCTGGCACAGTGACCCGCACTTCCTGTCCGGTTCTCTCAGTGATCTGAGCTCCAATTTCATATGCAACAGAGGGATAAACCACTCCGCTCTTCTTTTTTTCTTTTAATTCCTTTTTTGTCAAGCAGGAGTCTTCCTTGGAAATTGCCCCTTCTGCCACGGCGAGAATAGAAAATCTTTTGCCGTTTTTAGTTCTGGTTTTCAGCGCTTCCACAACAATATCCAGATCAAAAGGAATCTCCGGAAGCAAAATAATATCAGCTCCGCCGGCTATTCCTGCATACAGGGTGAGCCAGCCCACCTTATGCCCCATGACTTCCACAATAAAGACTCGTCCATGGGAAGCTGCTGTTGTGTGAATGCAGTCAATGGCATTGGTTGCTACATTGATGGCGCTTTGAAAACCAAATGTGGTATCAGTTCCCCACAAATCATTATCAATGGTCTTTGGCAAGGAAACAACATTCAACCCTTCCTCTCTGAGAAGATTGGCTGTTTTCTGGCTCCCATTACCTCCTAAAACCACAAGGCATTCCAATTTCATCTTTCCATATGTGAGCTTCATGGCTTCGACTTTATCAAGACCATTCTTGTCAGGTATACGCATCAGTTTATACGGCTGTCTGGAGGTTCCAAGAATGGTTCCGCCTTGTGTCAGGATTCCAGAAAACTCTTCCTGTTTCATCACACGGTAGTTCTCATAAATCAGCCCTTTGTAACCATCTTCAAATCCAACGATCTCAATATCACCGGATAATCGGTACAAAGCCTTCGCCACACCCCGCATGGCTGCATTCAGGCTCTGGCAGTCGCCACCGCTGGTAAGCATTCCAATTCTTATCATAAAAGCATACCTCTTTTGATTCGATTTGTCATTGGGAAATAGGTAGTATTATACCCATTTTATAATTATAATACAAAGGGGAATGCGGGGCAAGGGAAAACTTTATTTCATAAGAAATGTAAGAAAATATTAAAAATGGG
>JAEWRS010000271.1 GCA_023398855.1 Bacillota bacterium | reverse complement strand
ATACTGATCAGAACCCACAGGCTCCACCTTAACATTCGTGCCGGCCTGCTTGAAAATTTCACACGCAAACTCATACCAGCTGCAAAGGCCCTCATTGGTCGCATGGTACCGGCCATATTTTTCCGTTTCAATCATATCCACCAGAAGACGGGCAAGGTCATAGGTATAAGTGGGAGAACCGATCTGGTCTGCTACAACCGTTAATTTATCATGTGTTTTTCCCAGGTTCACCATGGTCTTAATGAAGTTCTTTCCGTTCATACCAAACACCCAGGCAATTCTCACAATAAAATACTTGGAAAGGTTTTCTTCTACCGCCAGCTCCCCCTCATATTTTGTCTGACCGTAAACATTTAGGGGCTCCCTTTCATCATCAGGCTCCCAGGAACGGCTCCCCTGCCCATCGAAAACATAATCCGTGCTGATGTACATCATCCGGATATCCAGCTTGCGGCACACCTTTGCAATGTATTCCGTACCCTTTGCATTTACGTTCCGGCACAATTCTTCGTTCTCTTCGGCTGCATCCACAGCCGTATAGGCCGCACAGTGGATCACCGCATCAGGAGCAGCAGCCAGAATGACCTTGTTTACGCTGGCCTCATCAGTGATGTCCATCTCCTCAATGTCCACGCCAATGGCCTCATGCCCCCGTTTTGTCAGTTCATTTACAACATCAAATCCAAGCTGGCCTTTTACGCCAGTAACAAATACTTTCATAGATGCCTCTTTTCTCCAAGGAAGTTCCATTTCTTTCATTCAGGATAGCCTTCTGTAAACTTTACAAACGGCTGCCATACATATTTTCAAAATAATTCTGGTACTCACCGTTGATAATATGCTTCCACCAGTCCTCATTGTCCAGGTACCACTGAATGGTCTGGCGGATTCCTGTGTCAAAGTTATATTTAGGCTTCCAGCCAAGCTCGGTTTCCAGCTTCTTCGGGTCAATGGCGTAACGCCTGTCATGGCCCGGACGGTCTGTAACAAACTTGATCAGGCTCTCTGGCTTATCAAGGGCCTTAATAATGGTCTGAACTACTTCTAAGTTTGTGCGTTCATTATGTCCGCCTACGTTGTAGACCTCGCCTGCTTTTCCCTTGTGGATAATTAAGTCAATGGCCTCGCAGTGATCGGAAACGTGAAGCCAGTCTCTAATATTTTCCCCTGTTCCGTAAACCGGAAGCTCTTCCTCCGCCAAAGCGCGGCTGATGATAAGAGGAATGAGCTTTTCCGGAAAATGATAGGGACCGTAATTATTGGAGCACCTGGAAATGGTTACCGGAAGTCCAAATGTTCTCTGGTATGCCAGAACAAACAGGTCCGCGCTTGCCTTGGAAGAGGAATATGGGCTGGATGTGTGAAGCGGTGTTTCCTCTGTGAAAAATAGGTCCGGACGGTCTAAGGGCAGGTCACCGTATACTTCATCAGTAGAAACCTGGTGATAACGCTTGATTCCGTAAGTACGGCATGCATCAAGCAAGGTGGTGGTTCCCATTACATTGGTCCTTACAAAGCTTTCAGGATCAGTAATGGAACGGTCCACATGGCTTTCTGCTGCAAAATTAACCACCATATCCGGCTTTTCCTTTTCGAAAAGATCAAAAACAAAGCTTCTGTCCGCAATATCACCTTTTACAAACCGGTAATTCGGCATATGTTCAACTGGTTTTAATGTCTCTAAGTTGCCAGCGTAGGTCAAGAGATCCAGATTCAGGATCTGGTAATCCGGATACTTATTCACCATATGATGCACAAAATTTCCGCCGATAAACCCTGCTCCCCCGGTAACGATAATCTTCATTTATACTTCCTCCTGTTTTTCATAGACATATTTTAATAGGATCAAACCTTAACCGTGTAATTTATCAATGTATTTTCCTGCAAGAACATCCATTAAATACTGCCCATACTGGTTCTTTTTCAAAGGTTCAATACTCTTTAGAAGCTGATCCTTTGTAATCCAGTGGTTTAAGTAAGCGATTTCTTCCAGGCAGGCAATCTTCCTGTGTTGATGCGTCTCCATGGTCCGGACAAAATCAGTAGCATCTACCAGCGATTCATGGGTACCTGTATCAAGCCAGGTAAAGCCTTGTCCCAAAAGCTCCACATCCATCTTCCCTTCCAATAAATAAATGCGGTTTAAATCTGTGATTTCCAGCTCTCCCCTTGCCGAGGGCTTTAAATTCTTCGCGTAATCCACAACCTTGTTATCATAGAAATAAAGACCCGTCACACAGTAATTGCTCTTTGGTTTTTCAGGCTTTTCTTCAATGGATATTGCCTTACCGTCAGAATCAAATTCCACGATGCCAAAACGCTCCGGATCATCCACATAATAGCCGAATACCGTTGCCCCATCCTTTTTATTGGCTGCATTTAACAGACGTTTGTTCAGTCCATGGCCTGCAAAAATATTATCCCCAAGGATCATAGCCACACTGTCATCTCCAATAAAGTCCGCGCCAATAATAAAAGCCTGGGCAAGGCCGTCAGGAGAAGGCTGTACCGCATAGGACAGGCTGATGCCAAACTGGCTTCCGTCTCCTAACAGAGCCTCAAACCTGGGTGTATCATCTGGTGTAGAGATGATCAGGATATCCCTGATCCCTGCGTTCATTAAAACGGAAAGGGGATAATAGATCATGGGCTTGTCATAAATAGGCAGTAACTGTTT
>JAEWRS010000238.1 GCA_023398855.1 Bacillota bacterium | reverse complement strand
CCTGCTTCACCGGGTGTAAAGGGATACCCATAGGGTGTTTTCTTTAGTATACCATAGGCTCTTAAGATTGACCACGTCATTTTCCATGTAGGGATCAATGAGTTTGGTTTGTTATGGCTGCCTGCTTATGATATAATAGTGGAAACCTAAAAGGACAGGCTTGGAAGGAAACAGTGACTATGGGGAAATTAAAGCTGACAATACTGGCTTTTATAGCATTTTCCTGCTGCATCCATATCAGAGGGCAGCAGAAAGAGAGCAATTACATAAGAAACCTTTTTGTGGGAAATACAACCGGAAAAAGCAGAATCCTATACCTGGATTATGTACGTCTGATTGCTACATTCTTTGTTATTTTGGTCCACTGCCTGGATTTCTCCAGCGCAGCACTCCCAGAAGGAAAAACGCCCTGGATCGCGGCACAAGCTCTTTCCTCGTGCCTTTTGGTCTGCAACATCCTGTTTATTATGAATAGCGGGGCATTGATCCTCAGAAGACAAACGCAAGGGTTATGGAGCTTTTATTATAAACGGTTTCTT
Source organism: Bacillota bacterium (assembly GCA_023398855.1). Lineage (GTDB taxonomy): Bacteria > Bacillota > Clostridia > Lachnospirales > Lachnospiraceae > Lacrimispora. The sequence continues at coordinate 11,220 of JAEWRS010000238.1, read as the reverse complement.
CAGGTAGCACTGCCCTTTTTCTGCTACTACTGTATCTATATCCTGCTTTCCTGCCAGTACTTTTATTCCGGCTTCATCAGCGGGATCATGAATGCCTTAAAGGATATGGCAGCAGGACCCATAGACTGGGCTCCCCATTTATGGGTGGTTTATGTTATTTTATCTCTCTATCTGCTGGCCCCTTTTTTTGCCGTACTGTTAGAGCATCTGACCGATTCTATGCTCCACTATCTGGCGGTCCTGATCCTGGTCTTTGGCTGCCTTGCCGTTTACCTGCCTGTGATAGGCCTACCCTTAAATTTTGAGCTGATGATCAGCCCCTGGGAAGGAGTTTTTTTGCTTGGCTATTACTTTTCCCAGCCCATATCCTTAAGATACAGAAAAGCATGGTGGGGACTTGGCATGGTTTCTTGTCTCTTTACCATCCTGTGCGTGGCCTACCGGTCTGACTTCAAGGCCATTCTATTGGCAAAAGGCGCCCCATCAATGGCACTTATGGGGGGAGCCATGATCCTTTTACTCCGAGCACTGGAAAAACGGCTTCCAAAGCCTTGGCCACTTATGGATTTTCTGATCCGGTACAGTTATTCCATCCTGCTGGTCCACTGGGCAATTCTCTATTTTGTAAGAGAACGGCTCTCTGTCCCATGGCCTGCTCTTGGAGTGGCAGGCAGCACTCTTGTCTCCTTTGTCCTGGTGCTTGTTTTGTCAGCAATGGCTGCTTTTTTATTTGACCAGACAGTGGTTCTCTGCGTTCAAAAACTTTTTAAAGGTCTGCTGTATCCTTTTAGAAAACGATAATTTTTATTCTTCCGGCTTAAGTAACTGGTCTGCTCCAATGGGCCTTACAGTGATCCCATTGATTTCCACATGCTCGCTGATGCCGATCACAATGCAGGGGCGTCCGTCAATCATCCGGTTTTCCACCAGATGGGTCTTATCCGGTGCCACCTTAATGCTCACATCCGTTGTTTTGATCTCAAAGCTTCTGGTGTTGGCTACATTGGTAGCCAGGAAGGGGGGCACTGACTGATCTTCATTTTCTCCATATCGCTGTTCAAACTCTTCCAGCTTATCCTGGCTGGCTCCATTCATCTCCAAGAGACGCTTCATCTGGTACTTGTCCAGGGTAAAGGGAGCTGGTTCGTCTTTTGTTTCTTCTAAGATTTCATTTAAGTTTTCGTGAAGATTTTTAACCGTCTCAAAATCACAGTTATCTCCCAGAGTCTCTTCCACAATGGCCTGGAAGGTCTCCTTCTGGATTTTGGCTGACATGGGAATCATACATCCCAGGAGCTCGTCAATCAGGCGCTCCGGCATTTGCTCGGGGTTTTTGATATAATAGATCAGGCTGTGGATATCTGTATTCCTGTCCGTAAAAGCCGGAAATATAAATCCGGTATCAGGAGCCTCCACGATCCAGTCCCTGCTGCGGTTTTCGATCACATTTGCCTCAGTATTGTAACAAAGTCCTGCCTTTGACAGCTTTACAGGACAAATGGTACACTGGATGAATTCATATACGAAATCAGAGGCATCATACATTTCCAGTCCATCTGAGGACCTTGCAGGAATGTCGTAGGCACAATGGATGAGGATAATGTAAAAATTTTCTCCAAAATCATAGCTGGCAATGACCCTGTCATAGAATTCCTCAATCAGGACATCATCCTTTAGCTGGCTGTCCCTGAGCTTTAAAAGGAAATTCTGGGTTCCGTCCTCTTCCTCTGTATGTAAGGGAAATTCCATATTGACCATATTTTTGCCCATGGTTCCTGACAGGGCACTTCTGAAAATGGCGAAATACTTAAATGCCTCTTCCTCCGGGAGGGATAAAAATGCCTCCTTAAGCTCCGTCCGCTTGTTCTTTTCTGCATCCACATAGCAGCCGCAGATCCGGCTGATGGCGCAGTTGGCCGGAGTAAAAAGTTTCTTTATTTCATTGGCTTCTTTCTTATTCATTCAACGGTCTTCTCCTATTCTATAGTAAAGCTGCAAAATAATACTAGAGCAAATCAGGACAGAAGTCAAGAATAGGTATCAAGAAAAAACTCACGGACCATCCGGCCCGTGAGTCTTTTCACTTCTTCTTATTTATCTGCTTTCCATAATCCGTGAAGGTTACAGTATTCGTATGCAGAAATCACTTCATCTCCGTCGCAAAGCATGAATTCAGCAACCGGCTTCTCTCCCGGGCTTAAAATCTTTCTTTGGTTTCCCTGCTTGGTCTCTAATGCGATCCAGCCTATGTAATGTTCGGGAAGCATTGGATGCTCAACGGAACCAACTGTAACCTTTACCTGCTGTCCGTCAATCTCAATAACAGGTACGTGTTTCTCTGTTGCAGCATCGGTGGTATTAGCAACCAACTCGTGCATATTTTCGCCGCAGCATGTAATCGTGCCGCCCTTTTCCTCAACAACCGCTACAATATTACCACAACGGTTACACTTTAAAAATTTCATAGCAATAACCTCCTTCGTCTTTTGAATCTTTATTGAATTATATTCTCATTATACCATAAAATCCAATTATTTACAATAGATTCATAGACCTTCTTACTTGATGCACCTCTCCTGGTATTCCGAGGGCGATACCCCTAAAAGCTTTTTAAACTGCACGCTAAAGTAAGCGGTGTCCGAATACCCCACTTTGTCCGCCACCTCATATACTTTAACCCTGCAGTCCTTTAGTAAGGACATGGCTACCTGCATCCGGTAAAGAGTGAGATAGCTGGTAAATGTGTAATCCGTTTCTTTTTTCAGTACACGGCTTAAATATCCTTCGCTGATTTCCAAATATTCCGCCACCGTACTGATTGTAATATTCTCCTGATAATGCTGTCTGATGTACTTTGTAGCTTCATCCACATATTTGTTTTTTGATTTCCTGTCTGCATGAAAACGGAGCACAGGTGCAGCTTCCCCCTCTGCAGTTTTTTCCGTTCCCTGCTCCATCTGGTTCCTGATAAGGAGGATGGCATGCTCTAAATCTCCATCCTTTAAAGGCTTTAAAAGATAATCACTGACACCCAGACGCAATGCACTCTGCGCGTATTTAAAATCCCCGTAAGCAGTCAGAATAATGAACCTGGCTTTACACCCATCTGCCCGCAGCTTGGTGATCATTTCCACTCCATCCATTCTGGGCATCTTTACATCCGTCACAATAATGTCCGGAGAAAGCCTTTCCGCCAAAAGCGCACCTTCCTCTCCGTTGGCAGCCTCACCTGCAATGACACAGTCCAGAGCCGCCCAGTTAATGGTCAGAATGATTCCCCTGCGAACCATTGTCTCGTCTTCCACAACTATGACTTTATACATCAACAACCTCCCTCTGAACCGGCAGCCTTAAGGAAATAGTAGTTCCATCCTTTGTCACCTCAGCCTTGATTCCGTATTCCTGCCCATAATAAATTTTAAGTATGCAGATCACATTAAAAAGACCCAGGTGCCCATCTCTTTTCATGGGATTGTCACTATTGATCCAGTCCACCATTTCCTTGTCCATTCCACACCCGTCATCTGTGATGGAAATGCTTAGCACTCCGTCTTTCTGATCTGCAAAGATACAGATATATCCGTTCTCACATCCATCTAACCCGTGGATGATGGCATTCTCCACCAAGGGCTGCAAGAACATTCTGGGTACCATACAATCCTCCAGCTGGTCTGGTATCTCAGTTTCATAAAGAAACCTTCCGGTAAAGCGGATTTTTTGGATCTGTATATAGCTTTCAATGGTTTCCAGTTCCTCCATCAGCGTAATAAATGGGCGGCTGGAAATGCTTTTGCGCAGGATCACTGCTAAATTTTCCGCCAATATGGCAATGTCCGGAATCTGGTTGATCCTGGCATTCCATTTGATGGTATCCAGAGTATTATAAAGAAAATGAGGGTTTAACTGGGTTTGATACAGTTTGATGGTGGTCTTATTTAAATCCTTTTGCTTTTGGACTGTATCTTCTAAATATTTCTGCAAGTCCCCGGTCATCTGGTTAAAGCTTTCTGTCAGCCTGCCAAGCTCATCCTGACGGTTTGTACGGATACGGATGGATAAATCCCCCTTCTTCACTTTAGCCATAGCCTTATCCAGCTGGCTCACCGGCTGGGCAATGCCTCTGGAAAGAACACCGGAAATCATCAAACAAAGAATCAGCCCCAAGGCAGATAAAAGGATACTTACCGTACCCATAGTGCGGATGGCCCCGGCGCTGACCGGAGCAGAACGCCTTAAGATGACATAGATGCCATGAGTTGGTTCCACCTTCCAAAAATATCTGGTATAAACTCCTCTCCCTTTTTCTCCATCCTGCCCTGTCAGTCCATGGATAAGGATGTCGTTAATCTCCTCTTCCCCATAGTCCGGTCTGGAGCAATAAATGGGTCTCTGATGGGAATCCAGCAGCAGAAACGTATCTCCTGAGGAATAATAACCGTTTAGCAAATTGTCAAAATTGTCCCTGGAAAAATCCAAAACCACATATCCGGTTCTGGCCCCATGAGAGTTTTCCAGAGAATAAGCGCCCTGCAGGAGAATCTTTTTATCCGATTCAGGAAGATAAGGATCGGTCCTGTAATAAGTGATTCCCTTCTCCCCCTGAGCTTTCCTTAAAAGCCCCCATTGAACAGGGATTGAGCCTTTTTTAACAGCAGTATCCGTTGTAAAACGAAGCTTTCCGCCTGCATCATAAATGCTGAACTGGGCGCTGCTGTATATTTCCTGTACCGCCTGATATAAGGATAAGTACAGATCCTTCTGCATATCAACAGCATCCTGATCAATCAATACCCTGGCCGCCGTACCGTCTTTGGCAAAAGCCTCACAGGCCTTTTGGCAGTTTTCGAATAACTGGGTGAGTTTTGTACTTACCTCCTCCATCTGCCGGTTTCCCTCTGCAGCCATTTGCCGGTTTATGGAAGCAGTAAAAAGCCTGGTCACAACCACGCTTGAAAAAGTAAGAGGCACTATGGCCACCAGCAGACATCCTAAAAACACCTTTGTTTTAAAAGAAAACCCTTGGTACTGCTTCATCCTCCGGTCCTCCTTTTATGCAAAGACAGGACTTCATTCCATTGTTTTAATATTTCTTTTTTCCCCATGGACAGTTCCTTTAAATCCATATTAATCACTGGAAGCCTGTTCACAGGGTAAAGTCCTGGAAGAGGTGGGACATCCATGCGCACGGAGCGCCTGCTAAGATCTGAGACAAGGACTCTCTGGACATCCTTACTGATAGTGAAATCCACAAAACGGCTGGCAGCCTCCGGGCGGGGACAGCCGTTTACAATAGCCGTTCCATCCGGCAATACCGTGGTGCCTTCCTGGGGGTAAATGTAATCCACATCCGCTCCTGCAGAACGCAGGGCATGAGCAGCCCCTTCTACGGTAACACCAAGGGAATACCTGCCATCCAGAATGCCGGAATTAACCTCTGATAAGCTGGAAAGACTTCCGTATTCTAAATTACCGGCCAAGAGCTCCATATAGTTTCCTTTTCCCTGGTATGTATAGACAGCTGCCGCCAAAGCCGAGGAATAGATGTCAGACCAGCCTGGGTTCATAAAAGCCACCCTGCCTTTCCATCTTGGCTCCAGCAGACTGGTCCAGCCTGTGGGCACCTCCCGGTATGTCACCACATTGGTGTTGTACATGATAACCAAAGGACAGGCGGAAAAGCTTGTCCACTTATAATCTCCAGATCGGAATGCACCGGCAATGGTTGAGATTTCAGGACTTTCATAAGACTGCCAGCATTCCTTCTTTTCTTCCAGCGTCTCAATTCCCACACCAAATACCACGTCCCACATTTCGCCATCATTGCCATATGGACCGCTGCCCTCCTCCAGGGTTTTTAAAAGTTCTTCTGAGGATCCGGTTAGCACCTTGACATTTAAGCCTGTACGCTCCTCAAACTCCTTGACAACCGGCTCACAGATCCCCTTCTCCTGTACCGTATAAACCACCAGATCCGCAGGGGAAAGCATTGGCTGCTTTTCTGTTTGAGCCCGGCAAGAGGTCAGCAGGGCACAGCAAACAAATGACAGTGCCAGGACTGCCGGCCATTTTCCCCTGTTCCTGTTACTATATTTCATGGACACCATATCCTTTCCTGCACCAATTGACTTTCTTCCATTCATTATATCAAAGACATGCTCATTTTGCCATGGTCATAGGATTGCATTTATGGTAAACTTTACTTATTAGACAATGGGAGGTGCCTGTCATGGCCGTACAGATTATTGAACAATCCATTATACCAAAATGCACCGGCAGCAAAATGTGTGAAGACGGATTATTTATAAATGAAAACTATATTGCCGTCATCGACGGAGTTACAAGCAAAGGGAAACTCACCTGGCCTGAAAAACCGGTGCCTGGTTCACAAAGCATGACAAGCGGGTGCTATGCAAAAGAAATACTCTTAAAAGCCTTGCAGTCCATGGCACCTGATATGGACGGAGCCGGTGCCATGGAATATTTAAATTCAGCGCTGTCCCTGGCCTGTCTGACACGCCGAACAATCCTTGAGGAGAAACCAGAAGAACGTCTGCAGGCGGTCATTATCCTTTACAGCTTTTACCGCAGAGAGGTGTGGAGCTTTGGGGACTGTCAGTGTATTATTAACGGAATCGCTCACAACCATGCCAAAGCCATTGACAGTCTGCTTTCCGAAGTGAGGAGCTTTTATATTCAGGCTGAGCTGCTTTCCGGTGTGGCTGAAGCCACTCTTTCCGGTCAAGACACCGGACGGGAATACCTCCTTCCTCTCCTGCGGCGCCAGCTCCTATTTGCCAATCAAGACTCTGCCTACGGATATGATGTATTAAATGGTTTTTCCATTCACCCGGATCATGTTATCATCTATCCCATACCGCCTGACTCCCGGCTGGTCCTGGCAAGTGACGGCTATCCCCTTCTAAAGGAAACCCTGGCAGAAAGCGAGAATGCTCTTATGGAGCTGATAGAAACGGATCCTCTCTGCTTTCGGGAAAACAAAGGCACAAAAGGACTGGTTCATGGAAATGACAGCTTTGATGACCGCACCTATATCCGCTTTGATACATGATTAAAAAACACAGAGGGGCTGCTGCAAAATAAAGATTTATTTGCAGCAGCCTTTTAAATTTTCTATCCCACCTGCAGACCTAAATACTCCTCAAACAAATTGCACACGCTTACTGAATCCGCCTCTGACTCCATCTCACAGAAAATCCGCAGCAGCGGTTCTGTACCGGAAAATCTGGCAATCACCCAGCCGCCGTTTTTAAAATATACTTTACAGCCATCTGCATAAGAAACCTTGTCAATTTCAAAATGCATTTGAGGAAGCTCCTGATCAATCATCAGAATCCGGTTAATTCTCTCCCTTTTTTCCGGGGAAAACCGGTAATCCCGTTCCGTCATATGGATAGCACCATACTCCCGGCGAATGTCAGCCGCGATCTCAGAGAGTTTTTTCCCGGAAACCGCCATCATTTCAATGAGAAGAGTGGCAGCATAGATTCCGTCTTTCCCATGGATATGTCCCTTAACTGTAAGACCACCCGAGGACTCTCCGCCGATGATGGCATCTGTTTCCTGCATCTTTGCAGATACAAACTTAAATCCAACAGGAACTTCGTAACACGTTTGTCCAAAGCTTTCTGCCACACGGTCCAATACATGGGTTGTGGAAAGGCTTCGGACTGCAGGTCCCCGCCAGCCCTTATACTTCAGCAGATAATAATACAGCATAACCAGAATGTTGTTGGCATGAAGGTAACGGCCCTGGTCGTCAATGACACCCAGTCTGTCTGCATCTCCATCCGTGGCGATTCCAATATCGCAGTAACGGTCCAGCACATAATTTTGCAGACTCCGTAAGGTCTGCTCTGTTGGTGCAGGCATTTTTCCGCCAAACAGTGTGTCATGCTGGTCGTTGATGGTTTCAATGGTACACCTAGCAACGGAAAGTATGGTACTTAAGGCTGTTAAGCTCACTCCGTACATGGGATCAATTGCAACCCGGAAATCCCGGGCACGTATGGCATCCATGTCAATGACTGAAATGATATTGTCCAGATATTCATTCAGCGGATTAATTTCCTCTACCACTCCTTTTTTTACAAGCTGCAGATAAGAGGCCGGGGGCATTTGTCCTGCCTCCTGGCAGTTGGGACGATATATTTTCTCCACCTCTAAAAGATATGTTTCAATATCTCTGGTCTGTGGTTCATCTGCATCACGCCCTCCGTAGGTAAATACCTTGACCCCATTATAAATAGCAGGGTTATGGCTGGCTGTTACCATCATACCATAGCTTAACCGATGCTTCATTACATAAAACATGATGAGAGGTGTTGGGGAACTGCGGTTTATAAAAAACACACGGATTCCCTGATCTCCGAATATTTCGCAGGCCCATATAACAGCCTCTTTGGACAGGAAGCGTCTGTCATACCCTATGACGATTCCTTCCTTATCCTTTTTTTCTGCTTTCATTTTCAGACTGACGGCAAGAGCCAGCTTTTGGATGTTTTCTTTTGTAAACTCTTCTCCGATAATAGCTCTCCAGCCACCGGTGCCAAATGTTACCATCCTTTGTATTCCTCCTTTTTTAAAAATGCCCAAAGCCTTCGTAAGAAAACTTTGGGCGAATTCTATACAACTGAAACTCTACCTTTGCTGACCTTTAGGAAGATAAGCAGGGATATGACTGTACTGACAGTTAATATGGAGGCAAGGGCTGCAGCCGTTCCATAGCTGTTTCGGACAACCTCTGTATAGATGGCCACGGATATGGTGCTTGTTTTTCCTCCGTAAAGCATAACACTGGAGGACAATTCATTGATACAGGTAATCCAGCTTAAGATAGCTCCTGACAAAATACCCGGTGCCATGAGCCTTGCAGTCACTTTGAAAAAGGTTTTCATGGGTGACACGCCCAGACTGATGGAGGCCTCCTCCACGCTGGGATCCATCTGCTGCAGGAATGCACTTCCTGACCGCACCGTATAAGGAAGTTTTCTGACTACAAAAGCAATAATCATAATAACAGCCGTACCGGTAAGAATCACGGGCCGCTTATTAAAGGCCACAATCAGGCTGATACCCAGTACTGCTCCCGGAATAACAAATGGAAACATAATAAGAAGATCCATCAGCTGCGCTGCTATTCCTTTTTGGCGTACAACAATATAAGATATCAGCATGCCTAGTATAATAATAAATACAATGGCTGTAGCAGAAAAAACAAATGTATTGCGGATATTCGTCCACAGTCTGTTGAAAATTGTCATATAGCTTTCTAAGCTGAACCCTCTTTTAAATCCTGTAAAATCGCTTTTTACAAAACTGCTGACAACCACTACAATCTGGGGCAGAATGCCCACAAACGTCACCAGTACAACCGGCAATGTTACCAGAAAGCGCTTAAAACCGTGAAGCTGCTCTTCTTTAGGAGGTCTCATGGCTGTCATGACATAATTTTTTCTGGTTACAAAATACTTCTGCAGCAAAAGCACGGTTGTGGAGCAGAGTACCACAATCACTGACAGGGCACTGGCAAGGTGGGCATTTCCCCCGATCTCACTCATATATTCATTGTACACCAGTACCGGAAGAACCATATAGCCTTCCCCAATGAGCATGGGAGTCCCAAAGTCAGCAAGGCTGGTCATAAATACCATGATGGCTCCGGCGGCAATGGAGGGCAAAATGACCGGTATGGTAATGGTCATAAGCCGGCGCAGCTTGTTGCTTCCCAGATTCTCTGCTGCTTCCTCAAGGCTTGAGTCAATACTTCCCATTGCCCCTGATGTGTACAAATACACATAGGGAAACAGCTTAAACGTAAACACAAGAATTATGCCCAGTTTTCCATAAATACCTGGAAGGTGAATCCCAAACCCTTCAAAAAACTGTGTAACAAAGCCGGCGCGCCCGAACAGCATAATCCAGCTGTAGGCACCGATAAAGGGCGGGCTCATAAGGCTCATAATGATGAATATATGAATAAAACGTTTTCCAAAAACATTATATCTGGACATGAGATAGGCCATTGGAACCCCTACTGCCAGCGTTGAAGCGGTGGTGACAATAGAGACAAACAGACTTCGCCCAAGGGAGGAATAATAATACTTTTTTGTAAAAAACCGGATATAGTTTTCAAGGGTGAAGCCTTCCACCTTGTTGGAGAAGAAGCTTCGCGTAATCAGGGTGCAAAACGGATAAATCAGAAACAGCAGCATAAAGCCCACTACTGCCACTTTCACCCAGAACCAGAAGTCCAGCTTCTTTCCTTTTTTTACCATGATATCACCTCCTGGGTCTGGGCATCATACACACCTACCGCATTGATATCAAAGTTCACACGCACCTCCTGACCATCAGGTCTTAAGTTTCTGGCATCCTTTGTGTATTCATTTAATTGAATGGTCTGACCGTTGTTTAACTGGATCTCATACTCAATAAAATCTCCCAAAAAGGTGGAAATGACAATCTTGCCTGGTAGGCCTTCCTTTTCATCGAAGAACATCTGCTCCGGCCTGGCGGAAATAATTCCCTTTCCCTTATAGGAAGATTTCAGCCTGCAGTTTAAGTTGCATTCATTCTTTATGTTTAAAACAGCTTTGTCCGGATTGCTTCCGTCTACCTCGCAATCAATAAAGTTTGACACTCCGATAAATCCAGCAACAAAGGTATTTTCCGGTTTTTTATAAATCTCTTCCGGTGACCCCACCTGCATGATATTACCCTCTTTCATAACCGCGATCCTGTCTGATATGGCAAGTGCCTCCTCTTGGTCGTGGGTAACATAAATGGTGGTGATGCCAAGACGCCTTTGCAGCTTTTTAATAACCGTTCTCATCTGTACTCTCAGCTTTGCGTCCAGGTTTGATAGCGGTTCATCCATAAGAAGCACCCCTGGTTCAATAACAAATGCCCTTGCCAGGGCCACCCGCTGCTGCTGTCCGCCAGACAGCTCATTAGGCTTTCTATCCTTCAGTTTTTTAATCTGTACCAGATCCAGGGCCTCTTCTACCTTACCCTTAATCTGCTCTTTGGGATACTTTTTAGCTTTCAGGCCGTAGGCCACATTCTCAGCCACGGTTAAATGAGGAAAGATGGCGTAGTTCTGAAACACCATGCCAATATCCCTCTTGTGGGCCTCCATATTGTTGATTACCTTATCATCAAAACAGATCTCCCCGCCATCCACAGAATTGAATCCTGCGA
>JAEWRS010000235.1 GCA_023398855.1 Bacillota bacterium | reverse complement strand
TGATTCTCAGTTTGTTATTGATGCAGATAGTTGTATCGATTGTGGTGCTTGTGAAGGTGTCTGTCCAACAGGAGCTATTTCTGAAGCATAATTATGATACATAAGTGCCTCTTCCTTTGGGAAGGGGCATTTTGTTATATCATCACATTCTTCCTATTAGCATACGAATCAATGAATCAGATATGGCTGCACATCCTGTTGATTTACATATCTTAGGTTAAAAGATTATTTTCTTTCTACTAAATAATAAAGAGAGGACATTTCAAATATGATAAAACCATTGATCGGCCTGACCCCTGCCCATGATATTGAAAGCGGTGATGTCAAGGCACGTCCTACTTATATGCGGGCATTAAAAGCTGCGGGTGCAATCCCCATCATAATGCCTTTAGATGCTTCAGAAGAGGATCTAAAGCAGCTTTCCCGGGAACTGGACGGATTTCTGTTCACAGGCGGCCCTGATGTCAATCCCTTCCTTTTTGGAGAGGAGACACAGGCTCACTGCGGCAATGTATCCCCAGCCAGAGACCAGATGGAATTAACCTTACTTCCCATGGTTTTAGAGCTTAAGAAGCCTGTACTTGGAATATGCCGGGGGGTTCAGGTCCTGAATATTGCGCTGGGAGGAAATATATGGCAGGATATCCCTTCTCAGGTGAAACGGGATTTTCCTCTTGCACACTCCCAGCCATTCCAATATGACATGCCCTGCCATACCGTTACTTTAACCAAAGGCAGCCTCCTTGCCAGGATATCAGGGGGCTCAACCATAAAGGTCAACAGCATGCATCATCAGGCGGTTAAAGAGGTTGCTCCCGGACTTATGGCATGCGCTCACTCGACTGATCATTTAGTGGAAGGCATTGAAATGCCCGGCTATCCTTTTTTTGTGGGGGTGCAATGGCATCCTGAATATTTATGGGAAAAGAATGAAGAAGCATTCCGACTGTTTCAGACGTTTGTAGAAGCCTGTAAAAAGAATGACTGACAGATATAAAAAATCCGCAGTTTCCACTTTCAGCGGCAGCTGCGGATTCCTTTGCCTGAGCCTGTTTGTCGGCTCTAATTATCTGAAAGTAGTGTAATATTATAACTTTTTTCCATTTCTTCCGAACTTCTTTTTACGGTTAAAAAATGGTATTTTAGAAGCAGCAGCTTCCGCACGCCCTTTGTTATCTTTCTGATACGTGCGCATAAGCTCGTCCAACTGCTTGAACCGCTCTTCCTCTTTTTCTTCCTTTAAATTCATTAAATATTCCATCTCTTTAATGACCTTGTCATTAACCAAGTTGCTTACGTCCTGGCTTAACTGCTCATTATTTACCTCTAAGGCCCTTCCTATGATATGGTTCATGATCTCCTGGAACTGCTCCATCTTTTCATGGGTAGCGGAAATCTGTGCCGATGTTTGAACTTCCAGGCCTGTCCCGTCCTCCGTACCAGATATTGCACTGTCTTTTAATTCCTGAGCAACCTGTCCCTCTAATAATTCATCTGGTATGACAGGATCCCTGCCGTCTTCAATCACTTTATCAAGCGCTGTCTTAATGGCCTTTAACTGATATCCCTTCTCCTTTAAGTCTTTGATCTGCTTGAATAAACGGATGTGTGCTTCAGTGTAATACCGGTGCCCCATTTCATTTCTGGGAATTTTCAACTCCAGCTCGTCCTCCCAGTATCTTAGGACATGAGACTCCACATCGACCTTCTTCGATGCATCCGATATTAAGTAATGTATCTCAGCCATAGCTATATCCTCTCCTTTGGTTCGTTAAGTTTTCATAACCTTACTATTTATATCATATGCGGGATTCGAAGGGATTATGAATGTGATTGGAAATTTTTGTTAGGTATTTGAGAAAAAATTTGATAGAAGGATTGGTGAAAACTGAGAGAAAAGGGGATGTAATGTGAGGATTGAAGAAGCTGCAGGGAACTGAACACGAAGGGTCCTTATCTGGCAGAATGAATTGTTCTTTAAATCCATTCTGTCAGATAAGGACCCTCTGTTTTAATCCTGCTCATTGCTTAGCCATGTTCGCAAACTTCGTATATTCTGGTCTCCAGACCAGATTTACTGTTCCAATAGGACCATTTCGCTGCTTTGCAATTATAACTTCAGCAATATTAGGCATATCCGTATCTTTATTATAATAATCATCACGATACAAAAACATCACTACGTCAGCATCCTGCTCAATCGCTCCGGATTCCCTAAGATCAGAAAGCATAGGACGGTGGTCTTGCCTTGTTTCACAGGCACGGCTTAACTGGGACAGCGCAATGACAGGAGCATTCAGCTCTCTTGCAAGGCCTTTTAAGGATCTGGAGATCTCTGAGATCTCCTGCTGGCGGTTCTCACCGCTTTTCCCACTACCACTCATCAGCTGAAGATAATCAATGATAACTACATTAAGACCATGCTCCAGCTTCATCTTACGGCATTTTGAACGTAGTTCTCCAATGGAGATACCAGGGGTATCATCAATGATCAGCTTGGAATTTCCGATAACACCGATTCCTTCCACTACAGCATCCCAATCTGAATCTGATAAGGTTCCTGTTCTGAGCTTTTGGGAATCTACATTGGATTCCATGGCAAGCATTCGGTTTACCAATTGTTCCTTTGACATCTCAAGGCTGAATACCATGCTTGGCAGACCCTTTTTTACCGCAATATGGTCCACCAGGTTCAGAACAAAAGCTGTCTTACCCATGGAAGGGCGGGCGGCGATGAGGACAAAATCAGAGGGCTGCAGACCGGAAGTTTTGTAATCCAGATCAATAAAACCTGTGGCAATTCCGGTTACAGTCACTTGATTTTTAGAAGCCTCTTCGATCGTTTCCAAAACGGTCATGGCTACCTGTCGGATTGGTACGAAATCTCCGGAGCTGCGGTTTTGAAGCAGATCAAATATGGTTTTCTCCGTGGTTGCTAAAATGGTCTCCAGAGATTCCTTTCCTGCATAGCAGGTATTTGCAATGTCTTCATTTGCTTTAATA
>JAEWRS010000215.1 GCA_023398855.1 Bacillota bacterium | reverse complement strand
CTTTACTCTTTCCAACTTTATGAGAGTCCATCTTTATACGGCCCTGGGAGCTTTAAAGATGGGAATGGATCTCCTGTTTGAAGAAGGAGTCCGTCTCAACGTGCTTTTAGGCCATGGAGGGCTTTTTAAGACAAAGGAAGTGGGGCAGCGTATCATGGCAGCAGCTATGGGAGTACCTGTTTCCGTTATGGAAACAGCCGGAGAAGGCGGAGCCTGGGGAGCCGCACTTTTGGCCTCTTTTATGCTTCAAAGGGATGAGGAGGAAACTCTGGATCATTATCTGGCTGAAAGGGTATTTAAGGCTAACGCAGGAACCAGGATGGAGCCTGACCCTGAAGATGAGGCAGGCTTTCAGGTATTTATGGAACGGTACAGAAACGGACTTTCCATTGAGCGTGCTGCAGTGGACAGTTTAAAATAATTACGGAATGAAAAAGGAGGAGACTGATATGCTGGAAGAATTGAAAAGACGTGTTTACGAAGCAAATATGGAACTGCCGAAAAGGGGGCTTATTACTTATACCTGGGGAAATGTCAGCGGAATTGACAGGGACCAGGGGCTTTTTGTGATCAAACCCAGTGGTGTGGATTATGATGTGCTCACTTCTGATGACATGGTGGTCATGGATTTGGAAGGAAACCAGGTGGAAGGGAAATTAAGGCCGTCCTCGGATACAGCCACTCATCTGGAGCTTTATAAGGCTTTTAAAGATGTGGGAGGGATCGTCCATACCCATTCTCCCATGGCAACGGCCTGGGCCCAGGCGGGAAGGGCAATTCCCTGCTACGGGACAACACATGGGGACTATTTTTACGGGGAAATCCCCTGCGCCAGAAATCTGACGGAACAAGAGATTGAGGAAGGATATGAGAAAAATACGGGAACAGTAATCATCGAGACCTTCCAGGGTATCAATCCCATGCACGTTCCCGGAGTCTTGTGCAAGAACCATGGGCCCTTTACCTGGGGAAAGGATGCGGCCGATGCAGTACACAACGCCGTTGTGCTGGAGGAGATCGCCAAAATGAACCTCATGACAGAGCTTTTAAATCCGTCGGTTTTACCGGCTCCCCAGTGCATGCAGGATAAGCATTTTATGCGCAAGCATGGGCCGAATGCCTATTACGGCCAGAATAAAGAATCATAAGGAGTCCCTATGGAGGAAGACAGCGGAAAAGCAAAGTATTATGTGTTAATGGAAGAACTGAAAAAGGACATTGTTTCAGGGATGCTAAAGCCGGGAGACCGGCTGCCATCGGAACATGAGCTGTCTGCCTCCTGTCATGTCAGCCGCCATACGGTGAGAAAAGCACTGTCCATTCTGGTACAGGAAGGGTTTATCCAGGCAGAGCATGGCCGGGGAACCTTTGTTTCCAGAAAGGCCGGAGGGAAAAAGGGGTCAGGGAATATCGCGGTCATCACCACCTATCTGTCGGATTATATATTTCCCCGGCTGATTCAGGGGATCGACCGTGTGCTTACTGCAAACGGCTACAGCATCATCTTAAAGAATACGGGAAACAGCAGGCGGAAGGAAAGTAAATGCCTGGAAGAAATCCTGGAAAAGGATGTAGACGGACTTATCATTGAACCGAGCAAAAGTGAGATCATGTGTGGGCATAAAGGGCTTTATGACAAACTGGATTTTTACCAGATCCCTTATGTATTCATTCAGGGCTGTTATGCCCACATGAAAAACAAACCTCATATCCTGATGGACGACTGTATGGGCGGGTATCTGGTGACAAAGCATCTGATCGAATTGGGACATAAACACATTTTAGGAATATTCAAAGCAGATGACAGTCAGGGAACGGACCGTCACAAGGGTTATGTAAAGGCCCTTCAGGAGGCTGGATTTAACTATGATCCGGATATGGTGGTCTGGTTCCATACAGAAGACCGGACTTCTAAGCCGCCGGGAGCTTTAACGCTAAAGCTGGAGGAAGGTATCCTTATGGATGGAATCGTCTGCTATAATGACCAGATTGCCCTGGAAGTCATAAAGACGATTGAAAAAAGCGGACGTTCCGTGCCAGAGGATCTATCCGTGACAGGCTATGACAATTCCTTTATTGCGGAAAACGGACGGATAAAGCTCACAACCATCGCCCACCCCCAGGAGCGCTTGGGGGCAATGGCGGCTGAGCTTCTTTTGGAAAAGATGAACCAGATTCCTGATGAGGAAAGCAAGGTGGAACGGATTTTAAAACCAAAGCTGATCATTGGGAAATCCTGCAGGGACCGGAGGCTTTAAAGAGAAACGGTCCGGAGCCTTCCCATGTAATAGACGCAGCCCAGGATCAGAATGCCGGAAAGAAGAAAGAGCAGCTGCATTCCGGACACAAGGAAGCCCCCTATATTCAGTGAAGGAAATACTTTTAAAAGATAGGCTCCAAGGAGGGTGGAAAGAAAGCCGCAAAGTCCGGCGTAGGATGAATTTGCACTGACATAAAGCACCCGTTTTTCGGCTGGAGCATAGTGATATTGGAGATTAAAGACGGATATGGCGATACCGCCCCAGGCAGCGCCGGACAGAGCCTGGAGCACAGGCTGGAGTGCATAGCATGTCTCAGGGGTCATGAAAAGCCAGCTGGCATGGACAAGACCAAGCATTCCCATAGAGCAGCGAGCTGCCAAAAGCCAGGAAGTGGCGTCTGCCAGCCGTCCCCATAGCCAGGCTGCCAATACACGGACAGTTGAAGAAATCAGGCCTAAAAAGGTGATGTATGTATAATTCAGCTTAAGGCCTGTGACCATGTAAACGCTAAAAAAAGGTCCGGCGATCTGGAGGGCTAAGTTCCAGAACATGTAAGTGAGCATAACCTTCCGGTATTCCCTGTCTGCCAGCGGCTTTACCACTGCATCCAGCAGCCTTTGGCGGTGAGGTACGCTTTCCGGCTCGCTGATGGAAGAGAGGCACCAGAAGTCAGTGCAGGCCACAAAAAGGACAACGGTTCCTACCACCAGAAAGCCGGTCTGCTCCATGGAGGAGCTGCGGAACCGGTCCATGACCCACCCCATGATCAGGCTTAAGATGGTGGAAAATGCAAAAGCAAAGGAATCCTTTTTTCCCAGATAATTTCCCCTTATGTGCCGAGGCACCAGCTGTAAGATCCAGTTGCCGGTGCCTGTTCCGATAAAGGCTCCGAAACAGTGGGCCCCACCATAGATGGCGATTACAGCAGCCAGGCGGGAACCGGGATCAGTAATAAACAGAGGCACAAAAAATACCGAAGCAAGAAGAAGTCTGTGAATGAAGGAAAAGCTGGAAATCAAGCATTTTTTACGGCAGAGGCTTTCCAGAATGACAGAAGAAAACATCTGCAGGGTGCAGAGAAGTACTGGAATGGAGCCGATGATCCCATTCAAAGAATCAGTAGCGCCCAGTGAATTGGCATAGCCAGACAGGAATGCTCCGGTGGTAAGAGTGACGATTCCATTGGCGCAGCAGCCCTCTGCGATAAAGAGCTTTCTGCTTTTGGAATAATCCGACTCTGTCAAAGTGGTTCCGTTAAAATAGGTGCGGGACACCTTTTCTTTTAAAAATAATACTGCTTCTATCATTGAATTTCTGCGGCAGAATTGCCGCAATCCCCTTTTCTTTTTGTTTGATATCTGATATTCTAAGTTTAAATGGAGCAGAAAACAGGACAGGCCTGTAACTGCTTCTGTTCAGGAAGACACCGTTTTTTCCTCTCTCTATATTGCCAGTATAATGCAAGGGATACAAGAGGAAAAATAAGTGAAAAACTGGAGAATTCCGACATGAGCCACAGGAGGGAACTATGGAACATCACTTACATCTAAAGGCCGTGCTTCCGGTGAGGGCGCTGAATGCGGGATATCTGGTGACTGGCGGACGGGGACGTCATGCGGACCGGGTTATGGATTCCTTTGAGATCATCTATGTAAATTCCGGAATGTTGGGAATTGCGGAAGAGGATATCACCTACAATGTGGAAGCAGGGGAAGCATTGATCCTGTTTCCTGGCAGGCATCACTGGGGAACACGGGAGTTTGAGGAGGACTTAAACTTTTATTGGCTTCATTTTCATCTGGAAGAGGAGGCGGTGAGGATCGGGCGGGATATTATGTCCCTGCCTCAGCTCATCAGGATCAGAAAGCCGGAACAGTTTGAGGAGCTTTTCCGACGGTTTATCAAGAGGCAGAATGTCTGCAGGGAAGACCGGACCATTTTGAATCTGGTGCTCTTAGAGCTGTTATGCGAGTTGAGCGATTCTCTGTCTCCTATGGAGGTAAATGGGCAGAAGGTGCTGTTGGCAAACCGGGCAGGACAGTATATCAGGAATCATTTTGAAGAGCCTTTGTCTTCCTCCATTCTGGCTGACAGGCTGGACTGCAGCCCGGATTATTTAGGACGTGTGTATAATGCAGTTTATGGGAAGACCTTGACAGAGGGAATACATGAAGCACGGCTTAATAAGGCATGCCGGATGCTCATTGAAACGAATTTGACGGGAAATGAGATCGCTTATCAGTGCGGTTATCATGATGTGGATTATTTCAGAAGGATTTTTAAACGGTATATGGGAATAACGCCAAAGGAATACCGCCAGACTTACCGGCTGGTTGGGAGATAGAAAAAGCGGCAGGGGGCATAATGATGTGCTTACCTTGCCGCTTTTCTGTATTCAGCAGGAGAAATACCGGTTTGTTTTTTAAAGATGCGGCTAAAGTACAAGGGGTTGTCATAGCCTACAATGTTTCCGATTTCTCCGATACCATAGTCGGTGCTTTCCAGCAGTTCCTGAGCTTTTTTTATCCTGATGGAGGTTAAGTATCTGCCGGGAGGCATACCGGTATATTGCTTAAAGCTTCGGATAAACCAGCAGGTGCTCATGTGTAGCTTTTTTGCGTAACGGTTGATTTCGATTTCAGATGTAAAATTTTCGTGGAAGTAACGGACTGCCTGTTCCATTTGTTTTTGGAAATCTGTTTTTGGTAAACCGCCCTCTTCTTTTTGGCGTTTTAAGAAGAGGAAGAGCTGCTTTAAGTAGAGAGAAGTCAGTTCTTCGCAGCAGGGGCGGGGAAGCTGAAGTTCCCGGATGACAGAGAGGAACAGCTCCCGGTACCTGGAAGATACGCCGGTATATAAAATGCTGTTATTTTCAAAACCAGCTTCACTGACAAAATGAGCGGCTTCATTCCCAGTGAAATGAAGCCAGAATACTTCTGGCTTGTCTTTTAAGTAATAGGCGTAATGCTGAGGGGAGTGAGGAGGGTAAAGAACCATGTTACCGGCTGGGATTTCTACGGATTCATTGTGAAAGGAGAACCATGCCTTGCCTGATGCAATGTACAAAATCTGGTAATCAGGCCTGCCGGATGGGCGTATGGTGGACATGATCGGGCGGGTGATCAGGCGGTATACACCGCAGCTGTTAATTTTGAGAGGAAGAGTGGTGTCTTCCAGCTCTTCATCGGTTTCGTTCATGTAGCCGGTGTTGGTGTACATATGGGTCTCCTTTATACATTAGTGGAAGAGACTGAGGAAAATGTGTGAGCAGGGGTTTTGAGATTATTGTATCATTTCGTTTAAAATTTGTCTAATGGGATGTTATTTCTGGCAGCATTTCTGTATTTGTCCAACGGACCGTTCTTTTTTTGCCTTTTCCATAATGATGCTGCTGGCTCAAGGGGAAGCGCAGCAGCAGCATTTTATTTGTTGTTTTGTAAATCGAAACTGAAAACAGAACTATTTCTGGCAGCCGGTACAGCTATTTTCGCTTACAATGGCACTGAGAGCTATGTTACCGATATAAGAATCCAAAACAACAAGAACAGTAACTGTCACTACTACATAATAGGTGCATAAGCAATCCGTACAAGAGTCCATGTCACAATCGCAAACAGTAAAATTAAAGGTATCCCCTTCTGTTGTGGCAACTGCTCTTGCATATTCGTAAACTCCGCTGACCGGAACTGGTGTAAGTTGGTTGGAACACAATTTGAAAATCTGGAAACTATAGCCGCCTGTTACGCCTGTAAATATATTCGCAGTGAATGCCAGCTGAATGCAGGGATGCTCAAATTCCGAGGTATTGACCTGTAATGCGGCGATAGTCTGTGTTGTTCCTACCGCAGTAGCATTAGCAAAAGAAATAAATCCGGGACAGCCGCATTCCAACAAAGTTCCTGTCAGTTTTCCACATTTTTTTTCACTGTCGCAAGTGTCACAACAATATCCACAATCATTTATTTGACTCATATAAAACCTCCGTTAGACATGAATTGAATGTTATTAGAAATGGTAGTAAGGTTAGAAATTATTACCAGAGTAATATATAATAATATATTGTACAATGATTAAAAATGTGAATATTTTAGAAAAAGTATCATATATATAAGGGCGCAAAAGATCAATGCTGTAGTGGCAGTCATAGCAAGCATTATATTATATTTCAGAATCCTGATTGAAAGGAAAAAAGTATTGTTCTAAAGAAGCAGCAACATTAACAGTATCATTTTGTGTATGTTTTGTCTAATTGAAGATATGTTTTTTACAGCCATTCCTTCTATAATGAAAAGTAATATAAAAGGAGGAATTGACCATGATCGTACCAAGACATTATGAAAATTTACACCTGCTTCATGAAAATACCATGCCAAACAGAGCTTACTATATTCCGGCTTCTAAGGCTCGCTTTGACCTTATTGAGCACAGAGAGGAATCTGACCGGTTTGTCCTGCTAAGCGGTGTGTGGAAATTTCATTATTTTGACAGTATTTACGATGTGAAAGAGGAATTTTTTCAGGAAGGCTATAATACGGAGGCCTATGATGAAATTCCGGTTCCAGGCTGCTTTCAGAATTATGGATTTGACCGGCACCAGTATACGAACGTGAATTATCCTTTCCCAATGGATCCGCCCTATGTTCCGGCTGAGAATCCCTGTGGGGCATATGTGCATCATTTTGTCTACGAAAGGGATGATAATGCTCCAAGGGCTTTTTTAAATTTTGAAGGCGTGGATTCCTGTTTTTATGTCTGGCTGAACGGCAGCTATGTGGGATACAGCCAGGTATCTCATTCTACCAGCGAATTTGATGTGTCAGAGTTTGTCAGGCAGGGAGACAATACTCTGGCTGTTCTGGTTTTGAAATGGTGTGACGGAAGCTACCTGGAAGATCAGGACAAGTTTCGTATGACCGGAATTTTCCGTGACGTGTATCTGCTAAAAAGGCCGGCGGACAGTATTTTTGATTATTTCATAACAACATCCCTGGAAGGAAAGCAGGCTCATATCAAAGCAGGAATTACCTTTTTAGGAAAGGAGATTCCCTTAAAAGCAATGATATATGATTCATATGGAAATCTGGTCACAGGCCACGAGGGCTGTGCTGAGGCTGGCACGGTTCATATGATCATAGAAGACCCTGAGCTTTGGAATGCTGAACGGCCTTACCTTTATACGGTGGTAATGGAATGTGGGAATGAGGTGATTGTGGACCGCTTAGGGATCCGTGACATAGCTGTAACGGATGGTGTGGTTTACTTTAACGGGGAAAAAATCAAGTTTCATGGAGTCAACCGCCATGACAGCGATCCGGTGACAGGCTTTGTCATAAGCCTGGAACAGATGAAAAAGGATTTAAGGATTATGAAGGAGCACAATGTCAATGCCATCCGCACCAGCCATTATCCCAATGCCCCGCAGTTTTATCATCTTTATGACGAGTACGGCTTCTATG
>JAEWRS010000196.1 GCA_023398855.1 Bacillota bacterium | reverse complement strand
AGAATATCAGCTGGTCAAGGAACAAAAAGATGTATTGCTTGGGGGAGCTGTGTTCTCCAGGGATAAGAAATATCTGATATACGATGAATATGTTTTAGGGGATCCTGCTTACTTCATTATGAATATGAAGAATCATAAGAGCATTGGGCTTATGGGAGAACCGATTGGTGGAGCAAAAAGTGCGCACTGGGCGGATAACGAAACTGTTATCGGTTCAGCATATAGCGGTGGTGTTTATCTGGCTGACAGAACTGGAATTATGAGCCTGATTGATGAACTAAAAGAGGAAGGGATATTTCTTGCTGAGAAACTGGGTAACAGTATTTATTATAATACGCAATCAGATTTAACTTTAATGACCTTAGATCTGGCAACAAAGGAAAAGACCAGTCTTAATCTGGGGAAGGTATCTGGAATCTTACCGTCTCCTGACAATAAAGAGATGATAATCTTACAGAATAATGACTCAAAAAGTTCCATGATTATTTATAGTCCTGAGCAGGATAAAAAAACTACAATTGCAGAAAATGCTGAATTGTATGGAGTATCCTGGTCACCTGATCAGAAGATGATTGCTTATGGCATGAAAGAAGATGCAAATAATGCATCAGAAAGAAATCTGTATGTATATGATATACTTACTGGAAAATCCATAAAGACTGCTGTGAATACTGAACTCATAAGTACTAACTGGAGTCCTTCTGGAAAAAGATTATCCTACACGGAATGGGATGGAAATCAGTATACCAGCAGTATTGTTTATTTTAAATAGAGCCTTTGCTGATTTTCTTATCCTTTACGAGATATAAATAATGTAGTATGATTGTGTAAAGTTTTAATAAGGGAGATATATCCATATGGGAGAAAATTTTAAATTAATCGCTAATAACAAAAAGGCGTATCATGATTATTTTATTGATGAAAAATATGAAGCCGGTATTGAGCTGTTTGGCACTGAAGTAAAGTCCATACGTATGGGCAAATGCAGTGTAAAGGAGTCTTTTGTCCGAGTTGACAAAGGTGAGATTTATGTATTTGGCATGAATATCAGTCCTTATGAAAAGGGGAATATTTTCAACAAAGATCCACTGCGTATCAGAAAGCTCCTCCTTCATAAATCGGAAATTCAGAAACTGGATGAAAATATAGCACAAAAGGGATATACTCTGGTTCCTCTTTCCGTATATTTTAAAGGCAGCCTGGTCAAAGTGGAGATCGGTCTGGCAAGAGGTAAAAAGCTTTATGATAAAAGGGATGATATCGCAAAGAAAGACCAGAAGCGGGAACTGGAACGTGATTTTAAAGTGCGTAACTTAAAGGTATAATCGCTGTATGATGTGAATTTGCCCGTCTGTACAGAACATCGATTGGATGGTAAAATAGGGGTATAAAATAATGGGAGGAAACTGCGGATGGCACTATATGATTATGTAGGGGCATTAAGAAAAGGGCGAAGGCAGTACCAGGCATCCGTATCAAGAGGAGAGTATCCGTATCTGCCGGTGCTTGATGATATCTTATCTTATTCGGATATCGTTTCAGAAGTCAATTTAGGGATTATGGATATTCCTCTTGAAAAGGTGGTAGGTACCAAAACAGAGGGGCGCACCAATGCGTTTGCCAGTAATTTCATGCCGCTTTTGTCGGAAAAATCCGAATTTGGAGCGAAATGGGCCTATCTGTATGATCATCAGATCCAGGAAGGAATTCATGATCCGATTGTTGTCTATGAGCTTATGAATCAGTACTATGTTCAGGAAGGAAACAAAAGGGTCAGTGTATTAAAATATGTGGGGGCGTTCAGTATCGCTGCCTCAGTAATCCGGATGATCCCCAGACGTACCGATGATTTGAATAACCGTCTTTATTATGAATTCCTTGATTTTTATCAGGTTTCCTTTAACTGCGATATCTGGTTCAGCAAGGAAGGCAGTTATGACAGGCTTTTAAAAGCGATGAATAAAGTTCCGGATGAACAGTGGAGCGAAGATGACAGACTGGTGTTTAAGTCTGCCTATGACCGTTTTTCCAAAGCTTTTCATACATTCGGCGGTGATGATTATGACATGACCTGTTCTGATGCATTTTTAGTCTATGTAGAGCTGCTTGGATACAAGTCGGTCAAAGACCGGGTGGAAAAGCAGATTAAGAAGGATCTGGTTAAAATTAAGGATGAACTTCTTCTTTCTTCCAGAGGCAATAAGATTGCGCTGGTAGAACAGCCGGAAGAGGGCAGTGAAGGATCGGATAACACCACGATGAAGCTGATTAACTGGCTGCTTCCTAATGCGGTGATTGACCCCTCCATGTTAAAAATTGCGTTTATACATGCAAAAACAGCGGAGACTTCCAGCTGGACTTACGGTCATGAGCTGGGCAGAATGTATCTGGAGCAGGCGTTTGATGGAAAGACAGAGACTATGGTATTCTTCCATGCAGATTCAGAAGAGGAGACGGCTAAGGCAATCGATGCGGCAATTGAAGGCGGGTGCAACATGATATTTACCACTGCCTCCCAGATGATCAACTTAAGTGTGAAGGCAGCAATCGACCATCCGGAAATCAAGGTTTTCAACTGTTCTGTCAATATGTCGTATTCTTCTGTCTGTACTTATTATGGAAGAATGTATGAATCAAAATTTCTGATGGGTGCGCTGGCTGCTTCCATGTCGCGGGACGACAAACTGGGCTATATCGCGGATTATCCCATTTACGGAACCATTGCCAATATCAATGCATTTGCATTAGGGGCAAGAATGATTAATCCATATGCAAAGGTTTATTTAGAGTGGTCAAGGATTACCGGACGGGATGCTCAGGCGGAACTTGAAAGGGAAGGAATCCGCTTCATTTCCGGAGACGATATGATCACGCCTCAGGCGCCTACAAGAGAATACGGACTTTATCAGAAAGCTCCCAATGGAAAACTTAAAAATCTGGCTACTCCCATCTGGCATTGGGGGAAGTTCTATGAAAAAATCGTAAATCTCACTTGCCACGGATCCGTTGACCGGAAGGAAATGAAAGGAAAGCAGGCGATTAATTACTGGTGGGGGATGTCTGCAGATGTCATTGATGTGATCTGCTCCCAGAATCTGCCTCACGGTACAAACAGGCTGATCACATTTTTGAAAAATTCCATTCGGGCAGGAAGTTTCCAGCCGTTTGTAGGAACGATTTATTCTCAGGATGGAACGATTCAGTGTGAAGAAGGCTTAAGTCTTACACCGGAGGAGATTACTACGATGAACTGGCTTACGGAAAATGTTGTGGGGCAGATTCCTGATTTTGAGGAATTAACAGAGGAAGTCCGGTCATTGGTCCGTCTTCAGGGTCAGACAATATACGAGAACATGGATACGGAGGAACTGCAGCGTGAAAATTCTGGTACTGGCGGATCATGAGTCCAAGTCACTCTATGAATACTATACACCGGAGAAACTGAAAGATATTGATCTAATCATTTCCTGCGGGGATCTAAGGGCGAATTATCTGACGTTTTTTGCCACCTGTTCCCATGCACCGGTTTTTTATGTCCGTGGTAACCATGATTGTCAGTATCAGACCTGCCCTCCGGAGGGGTGTACCTGCATTGAAGATGAAATTGTTACTTTCAATGGAGTCAGAATTTTGGGGCTGGGTGGTTCCATGGAATATATTCCGGGTTCACCCGATCAGTTTACAGAAAAGAGAATGGAGCAGAGGATTAAGCGCATGTGGTGGAAATTAAAGAAAAATAAGGGGTTTGACATACTGGTAACCCATGCGCCTGCTTTTGAACTTAATGATCTGCCGGATCTTCCCCACCGCGGATTTTCCTGCTTTAAGGCTTTGATGGACAAGTATTCTCCTAAATATTTTTTCCATGGTCATATTCATGCCAACTATGGCAATGCTTTTAAGAGAGAAGACCAGTACGGCAGTACTGTTGTAATCAATGCCTATGAATATTGCATCATTGATTATACGTAATATAGTAACTTTTACAGAAGACCATTCATATCCTATTACAGAAGCTCAGTCAACAGAAAATGCAGATTGACTGGATCGCTCTGTTTTGGTAATAAATAAAAACACTCTTTGCACTGCACATAACTCTACAGTACAAACTGAGCAGGCATCAGCTTTTTAAAGCTGTAAGCCGGGTTGCCTCGTGCAGCAGCAGATGACTTTATGCATCTGTGGGACAGTAGTTAACTCTAATTGTTCCACAGGTGTATTTTTATTTATTTACAATTCTATAGGTGTAATGGAATGACTGCAGGTGACAGGGAGCAATCTTAATCACGGGGGTAAAAGTTTATGAGGCGTATAATCGGAAAGAAGAAAGAAAAAGATGGAAAAAGCATTGCCATGCATGTATCGGCGGTCAGCATTGGAATAAATCTGCTGCTTTCTGCCCTTAAAATGACAGCGGGAATCCTTGGTCATTCCGGTGCCATGGTTTCGGATGCAGTTCATTCCGCCTCCGATGTTTTCAGCACATTTATTGTTATGATCGGAGTACATCTTGCAGATAAGAAATCGGATAAGGAGCATCCATACGGTCACGACCGCATGGAATGTGTGGCCTCTGTCATACTTGCATCTTTGCTCATGGCAACTGGAGCTGCAATCGGTATGTCGGGTATAAAGGCAATCATAGGACAGAATGGGAAAGCAGCCCCCATCCCTGGCATGGTTGCCTTCCTCGCAGCAATTTTATCCATTGTTGTTAAGGAATGGATGTACTGGTATACCAGGGCAGCAGCCAAAAAGATAAATTCAGGCGCAGTGATGGCAGATGCCTGGCACCATCGCTCGGATGCTTTGTCGTCAGTGGGAGCCATGGTGGGAATTGCCGGGGCAAGAATGGGAGTTCCGGTTCTGGATCCTCTGGCCAGTATCGTAATCTGCATTTTTATTGGAAAGGCGGCAATTGACATATTCCGTGATTCCATGGATAAAATGATAGATAAATCCTGTGATGAAGAAACGGTTCAGAAAATGAGGGATTTTGCAATGTCAATTATGGGTGTGAAACGGATTGATGAAATCAGGACGAGAATGTTTGGCGCAAAGGTATATGTTGATATAGAAATTGCAGCAGAAGGAAAGCTTGAGCTGGTAAGATCACATGAAATTGCAGAAAAGGTGCATCTATGCATAGAAGAGCACTTTCCTGATGTGAAGCATTGCATGGTTCACGTAAATCCGGTGATCGATATGGAAGAAAATGATCAGATCTGTCTATAGGTATAACTTCAGATTATAATACACATTCCTATTATTTAGTTGACAAATAACAGTTACATTGTTATCATTTAAATATTATACAAAAAGGCAGGGATGTGAATGGAAAGAATCGTATTATCATTGTTGGTTGATAACACTGCCGGCGTTTTAAGCCGTGTAGCCGGACTGTTCAGCCGCCGTGGCTATAACATTGAGAGCCTTACGGTAGGAGTAACTGCGGATGAGAGATATTCGAGGATGACAGTGGTTTCTGT
>JAEWRS010000111.1 GCA_023398855.1 Bacillota bacterium | reverse complement strand
ACGCTCTTTTTCAATTCCGCTGTCGATTCTGCCGCCTGCTGCCAGTGGATGGGCTCTCCTGGTTTCCTTATAGCGTTTGATCAGCGTCTCGTCTCCTGCATCAAGGAAGAGAATTTCAAAAAACACCCGTTTCCTTGACCATTCATCAAAAATCTTGTTCAGAACCGATAAATCCTCCCCACTGCGGATATCGATTCCCAAAGCCGCGTTTCTGATACCCGCCTGATTGCTCAGGGTCAGCTCCGCGAATGTTTCAACCAGGGGAATGGGAAGATTATCCACACAGTAAAATCCCATGTCTTCCAGCATTTTAAGTGCCTGGGTCTTCCCAGCACCTGACATGCCTGTTACAATGACTAACCTCACATTGTTCTCCTTTGCACCGTCAAAACTTCCCCAGTGTCTTTACCTCCATCTCAAGGGCCACGCCGGAATTCTTAAGCACCCTTTTTTTTACTTCTTCACACAGGTTCCTGATATCAGCCGCTGTTGCGTTGTTTTTGTTAATGACAAACCCGCAGTGCTTCTCCGAAATCTGGGCTCCGCCCAAAGAAAAACCTCGTAAACCGGCTTCCTCTATAAGTTTGCCTGCATAAAACCCCTCTGGCCTCTTAAAGGTGCTTCCAGCGCTTGGATATTCCAAAGGCTGTTTTTCTCTCCTTCTCCGTGCCAGTTCATCCATCCGGTTCTTAATAGAAATCTCGTCTCCATCTCTTAAGCGGAGCTTAACCTCCAGCACGATGTATTGTTTTGGGATAATACAACTGGTCCGGTATCCCAAAGAAAGCTCAGACACAGGAAGCTCCTGTACCTCTCCCTCTGTTGTTAAAACTTTAGCAGACTTAATTACTTCCTTCATCTCCGAACCATAGGCTCCGGCATTCATCACCACAGCTCCCCCAAGGGTGCCCGGTATCCCGGCCGCAAATTCAAAACCAGTCAGCGAAGCCTTATACGCTTCCAGCGCAATCCGTTTTAAGGATGCTCCGGCTTCTGCCCTTACCATCCCTGTTTCCATATCTACCTGACAGCTAGAAAAGTTCTCCATGGAGATGACCACACCTTCATAGCCTTTATCTCCAACCAAAAGATTGCTTCCATTGCCAAGTATAAAAAAAGGTACCTCTTCCCTGCGGCAAAGAGCAATAACAGCAGCAAGCTCTTTCTCATCCGCCGGGGCTACAAAGCAGGCAGCAGGACCGCCCACCCGGAATGTAGTATGCTTTCGCATCTCTTCCCCAACTTTTATATGGTCCTTATCGGCTGCACCAAGAAGTTTTTCACAAAATCCAGTCATCAGACACCTCAATCATCCTGTTTTCTTGAAAGGTTTGCCTGGACGCGGTTATATAATTCCTGAGCCGCGTTGTACCCCATCTTCTTTTGTCTGTAATTGACTGCAGCAGATTCAACAATAATGGCCAGATTACGTCCCGGACGTACCGGTATGGAATGGCATACCACCTGGTTTCCCAGAAATTCCGTATACTGGTCTTCGATTCCCATCCTGTCATATTCCTTATCTCTATCCCAGTCTTCCAGTTTAATCACCATATCAATGGCCTGAGTATCCTTTACACTCTCAACACCAAATAATGTTTTGACATCAATGATGCCGATGCCTCTTAATTCAATAAAATGCCTGGTAATTTCCGGAGCGCTTCCAATGAGCGTTTCATCACTTACCTTGCGGATTTCCACTACATCATCGGTCACAAGCCTGTGACCTCTTTTAATAAGCTCAAGAGCTGCCTCGCTTTTTCCGATACCGCTCTCTCCCATGATCAGCACACCCTCGCCGAATACATCCACCAAAACACCATGGATGCTGATACAGGGTGCCAGCTTTACCTTAAGCCAGCGGATGATCTCTGCCATGAGGTCAGAAGTGGTTTTATCAGACACAAGGCAAGGTACACCGTAATGGTTGCAGAATGCCAGTATATCTTCATCAGGAGTCTGGCTGCGGCTGTATACCAGACATGGGATCTGGCTGGATAAAAGCCTGTCGTACATCTCAAGCTTTCTGTCATGATTCATCTGATTGATATATTCCTGCTCCACATAACCGATGACCTGCACCCGTTCGTTGTCAAAATGATCATAAAAGCCGGCCAGCTGCAAAGCCGGGCGGTTTACATCCGGATGACTGAGCACAATTTTTTCCGCATCAATCTCCGGAGTCATATTCCGGAAATTCATCTTTTTTATCAAATCTGTTATGGCTACTCCATGCATGGCGTACGCTCCTTTTCTCCATCTGTTTTTTTCATACTAACACAGATTTTGTATTTTGAAAAGCTATATGTGGAAGAACTCATAAACGCTCTTCGCTGCCAGGGCATTCATGCCTGGGGTCTGGGAAAGCTCTTCTAAGGTAGCTTCCTTGATTTCTTCCAGCCCTTTAAACTTACGCATCAACGCCTTTCTCCTGTTAGGGCCGATGCCGGGAATGTCATCTAAAATGGACTTCACCTGTCCTTTGCTTCTTAAGCTTCTGTGGTATTCAATGGCAAACCGGTGGGCCTCATCCTGGATCCTGGTGATCAGCTTAAAGCCTTCTGAATGTTTGTCAACGGGAATTTCCACATTATTATAATATAGCCCTCTGGTCCGGTGGTTGTCATCCTTTACCATACCGCAGACTGGGATGGAAATATCCAGGGCCCTTAAAGCCGCCAGGGCAATGTTAACCTGGCCCCTCCCGCCATCCATCATGATTAAGTCCGGGAAGCGGGTGAAGCTTCCAAGCTCCTCATCCACGCCCTTTTCTTTCAGGCTTTCCGCTTCCTGAAGGCCATGGGAAAACCGTCTTGTAAGCACCTCGTTCATGGAGGCATAATCATTGGCTCCCTTGACCCATTTGATCTTAAATTTCCTGTAATCATTCCTCTTAGGCTTCCCGCCTTCATAGACGATCATGGAGCCCACAGACTCAAAGCCGCTGATGTTGGAAATATCAAAGGCCTCAATCCGTTTGATACCGGAAAGTCCAAGCCAGCCGCCCACCTCATTCATAGCTCCGATGGTGCGAAGTTCTTCCCGCTTGATCTTTTCCTTATCCTGGGACAGAACAAGTGCTGCATTCTTTTCCGCCAGCTCCACCAGACGTTCCTTCTGGCCCTTCCGCGGAACCACTATCTTCACCTTCTGCCCGCGTTTTGCAGAAAGCCACTCTCCTATGACACCTTCATCCTCAAGTCCTGACTGTACCCACAGCTCCTTTGGAATAAAAGGAGTCCCTGCATAAA
>JAEWRS010000110.1 GCA_023398855.1 Bacillota bacterium | reverse complement strand
GGGTATGGGAGGAATCCATAAGCCCCACGGTTTTTAAATAACGGTCCGCTTCCCCATACGTTTCATTCCAGTTGATTGCGTACTTTTTCCCCTTTTCATTTCCCAGATACATATTTTCAGCAATCGTCATATAAGGAACAAGAGCCAGCTCCTGATGAATAATGACGATCCCCTTTTGTTCACTGTCGCTGATATGGTTAAATTTGCTGATTTCTCCGCCATAAATAATATCTCCCTCATAAGTACCATAGGGATAAATGCCGCTGAGCACATTCATCAGAGTTGATTTACCAGCTCCATTTTCCCCCACCAGGGCATGGATTTCTCCCTCTTCAACCTGAAAACTAACATTATCCAGAGCCTTGACGCCTGGAAATGTCTTGGTTATGTTCTTCATTTCCAAAAGTATTTTTGCCAAGAATATCCCTCCCTTGCCGTCATTTCGTAAGGACGGCCTCCATATCTGTAAGAAGCCGTCCTTTAAGAAAAAACATTCAATTACTTTAACTGGTCTTCCGTATAGTAGCCGGAAGTAATTAACATATCCTTGTAGTTGTCTGTTGTTACAACAACTGGATCACATAAAAAGGTGGGAATGATTCCTGTTCCGTTATCATAGGATTTCGTATCGTTGATCTCTGCTTTTCCACCCTTCATAACAGAATCCACCATTTTTACTACCTGAGAAGCAAGGGTCCGGGTATCCTTAAAGATGCTCATAGCCTGTTTTCCATTGCGCATGTTCTTTACATTTGCAATATCACAATCCTGTCCTGTAATGACCGGATATTTTCCCGTATAGGAAGATGCAAGAGCGTTCTCCACTCCCAGGGCAGTAGAATCGTTGGAGCAAAGGACTGCGTCCAGCACGGTTCCGTCAGAATAGTTGCCTGCAATAATTGTATCCATACGGTTCTGGGCCTTTTCAGAATCCCAGTTAGCAGTAGCTACCTGTTCAAAAGCAGTCTGACCGGATTTTACTACCAGTTTTCCGCTGTCAACATACTTTTTAAGGACATCCATTGCACCGCCAAAGAAGAAGTTACAGTTATTGTCAGCCGGATCTCCGGTAAAAAGCTCAATGTTCTTAGGTTCCGTAGCTTTTTCAAGACCTAAAGCCTCTACCAGATACTCTCCCTGCTTTTGTCCGACTTTATAGTTATCAAAGGTTGCATAATAAGTAACGGCATCAGAGTTCATGATCAGACGGTCATAGGAAATGACAGGAACGCCCATGGCTTTGGCCTGGCTTAAGGGCTCTCCCAAAGAGCTTCCGTCAATAGATGCTATGACAAGTATCTGACAGCCATTGGAAATCATATTTTCTACCTGGGATACCTGAGTCTGGACATCATTGCTTGCATACTGTAAATCCACCTTATATCCGGCGGCTTCCAGTTCCTTTTTCATGTTCGACCCATCCTGATTCCACCGCTGTAAATCCTTAGTAGGCATTGCGACTCCAACCAAAGTCCCATTTCCCTTTTCTGCTTTGGTTTCTGGTGCCTTTGTTTCCGGTGCCTTTGTTTCCGCTGCTTTCGTTGCTTCTGTAGTGGCCGCCGCTGTTGTCTTGAACTCTTTGTCCTCAGGTGCTGAGCCTGTGGAGCTTGAACATCCGGCCAGCATACCTGCTGTTAGTGCAAAAGCCATTGCAGCCGCTAAAAATTTTCGTTTCATGTTATCTTTCCTCCTCCAATATTTGTTTTACTGACTTATTTATTTTAACATGTGCTGGGCAGGACTTGTTTGCGAACAAATAGCACGTATTCATTCAAATAAAAAAAGCCCTGAATGTTCAGGACTTTTTCGCAGCAAGAAAATGCTACTGCTGTGATTGTTGATGAGAATGAAGCTGCCAGGACATTTGATTTCAGCAGAGACGATTTCAAGACTTCCGGTTGCAATTTTTCAGGCATCTTGTTAGAATAATCTTAATAATCGTTTCATTTATAATTGATCTCAAGCTGGTAAGTTATCTCTCATTGAAAAGATATGGTGGCTAAATGGAAATCAGAAAATTGGCTTATTTTGTTTCAGTTGTAAAACATAAGAATTTTACAAAGGCTGCCCAGGAACACCACATGGTGCAAACAGCTATGAGCCGCCAGATTGCGGCCATAGAAGAAGAAGTGGGAGCCGTTTTACTTAAGCGCAACAACAGAACTGTTCTGCTTACACCTGCAGGAGAAGTTTTTTATCGCAAGGCTTTAAAGGTTATGGAACTGTACAGTGATATGATTTCTGAAACACAAAAGACGGCTAAACTGCATCCCAAGGTATTAGAAATTGGCTTTGGCCATTATGAGCATATTTTAATAGCACAGATAGTTTCTGAGTTTAAGGCCCTTTATCCGGATATTGATGTTTTGGTTGCAAAGTACAACTATAACGATCTTATAACATACCTGCAAGCCGGAAAATTGGATATAGTCTTTACTCTTCCTTTCAGTCCTGCTTTTGTTTCACAGGATGAGACCGTGGTAAAGCCGGTTTTTCCTTCCACCATGTATATTATTGTAAATAAAAAGCATCCGCTTGCTCAGTTTGATATCATATCAGCCGATTCACTGAATGAATATACATTAATTA
>JAEWRS010000086.1 GCA_023398855.1 Bacillota bacterium | reverse complement strand
TGAATATCCTGTCTGCTTTTCTAAGATCCATGGAAAACATCTGCCTTTTAACGGCAGTTCTCAGGATCATTTCCAAAAACAGTATAAAAACAGCATAAAGGACCAACGGATGATACTGAAAGCTCATCCGTAGGTCCCCCTTCAACAACGACCGGATAGCCCGGGTTCCGCCGCATCCCGGACAATAAAGTCCGGTCAGCGTATGAAACAGGCAGGGAAATCCCAGGCCAAGTGTTTTTTTTAACCAGTTCATTTTCTGCCGCCTCTAGTCTGCCAGATCAAAGGCATCATGGACCGTCCTCATCGCACGGTTTACATCTGCTTCATCAATTAAAACCGTTATCCTGATTTCAGAGGTAGCAATCATCTTAATGTTCACGTTAGCATTTGACAAAGCTTCAAACATCTTTGCAGCAACTCCAGGATTGCTTGTCATCCCTGCACCGATAATGGAAATCTTGGCTACACCTTCCTCGCTTGTCACATCCTGGGCAGTAATGGATTCTTTATTTTCTTCCAAAAGATCCATTGTGTCCTTTAGATCGGTCTTTGCCACGGTAAAAGAAATGTCCTTTCTCTCTTCCCGTCCAATGGACTGAATAATGATGTCAACGTTAATATGATTCTTTGCCAGGAGATTAAAGATCTTAAAAGCAATTCCAGGCGTATTTTTAACCCCGATCACTGAAATACGGGCTACATTCTTATCTGCGGCCACGCCGCTAACCAGCATTCTTTCCAATTTTGTTTCCTCCTTGACAACTGTACCTTCTGCTCTTGTCAGGCTTGACAGAACAACCAACTGAACACCGTAGCGCTTTGCCATCTCAACGGAACGGTTATGAAGCACCTTGGCTCCAAGAGATGCGAACTCCAGCATTTCATCATAAGAAACCTCCGGAAGCTTTCTGGCGTTTGGAACAATGTGGGGATCTGCCGTGTATACACCATCCACATCAGTATAAATCTCGCATGAGTCTGCATGAAGGGCAGCCGCAAGGGCCACTGCAGTCGTATCCGAGCCTCCACGGCCCAGCGTTGTTATGTCATCGTATTTATTGATTCCCTGAAAGCCTGTAATGATCACAATCTTTCTGGCCTCCAGCTCATGCTCTATGCGCGTCCTGTCAATCCGCTTTAATTTTGCCATCCCATAAGCAGAGGTGGTGTGCATGGCAACCTGGGAAGCATTTAATGAAACAGATGGAACTCCCAAAGAATTCAATGCCATAGCCATAAGAGCCACGCTGACTTGTTCTCCTGTGGATATGAGCATATCCATCTCTCTCTTGGGAGGATTGGGATTTATCTCAAAAGCCTTTGCAATAAGACCATCCGTAGTCTTTCCCATAGCAGACAGGACCACTACTACCTGATTGCCTTTTTCATATTCTTCCATGCAGCGCTTTGCCACATTAAAAATTCTTTCTTTGTCTGCGACGGAGCTACCGCCAAATTTTTTTACTACTAACATTGATGCCTCCTGGCGAAAAGTCAAGCAGATATTCTCATCCGCTTTGCTGTATACTCATAAACTGTTGCACGTTAAAACGGAGTACCCTTCTCCGCTTCTCTCCTTATCAGAAAAGCTACCAGCTCTCTCTGATACAAGCAAACCCATACTTACGGTATTATTCCCTGAGAGCCGCAAACTGGAAATTACTTGTCAGGATTCATTTCTGCGCGTATACGCTGTCTGATCCCTGACAGCCTTTTCGCCTTTTCTTCATATTCTTTTTCTGTCATGACTTCTGTGAGAACTGCAAATTCATCCATATGATCCAGTTCTGTTACTTCCACCTTTCCAAATACTTCCTCCACCTCTTTCATACGCTTTTCAGTGATACCTTTGATCCTCACAAAATAGCGGAAGGAGAAGCTGTCTATGGCAGAAATAGAAAGGCTTTCCCTGTCCCAGCCCATGTTCACATGACTGCCGTTGTCTTTCAGGGCTTCAATCACATCTGCTGCCACAGCGCTGGCTGTGGGAAGCTTACCTGCTCCGCTTCCGTAAAACATGGAAGTACCTAACATATTTCCTTTTACAACAATGCCGTTATATACGTCATTTACTGAATATAAGGGGTGATCCTTTCCAATCATGACGGGGGCTACAAATGCATGGGCAATCCCATCCCGGATCCGGCTTGAACCAAACAGCTTTACAGAGGTTCCCATGGCATCAGCATAACGGAAATCCACATCAGTTATTTTTGTAATCCCTTCTGTATAAATATGCTCGTAATTCACCTCGTGTCCCGTTGCAACGGCTGTCAGAATGGCAATCTTTCGACAGGTGTCGTGGCCTTCCACATCGGCTTCCGGGTTCCTTTCCGCATAACCAAGCTCCTGAGCCTTTCTCAGAGCCGCTTCAAAGGTCTCTCCTGCTTTGTCCATTTTTGTCAATATGTAGTTGGTGGTTCCATTTAAAATACCGGTAATCTCTTCAATCTCTTCCCCTGCAAGAGAAGTGTAAAGAGGGCGTATGATTGGAATGCCTCCACCTACGCTGGCCTCGAAAAAGAAGTTCACGTTATGTTCTCTAGCAATCTCTAAAAGCTCTGTACCGTATGCAGCCACCAGGGCCTTATTTGAAGTTGCAACATGCTTTCCCGCCTCTAAGCTTGCCTTTACAAAGGGATATGCAGGATTTAATCCTCCCATGGTCTCAATTACCATGGACACTTCAGGATCTTGTTCAATAATGGAAAAGTCATGGATGATTTTATCTTCCATCGGATCCCCGGAAAACTCCCGTAAATCCAAAACATATTTCACGACAACCTGATCGCCGACCCTTTGGGCAATCGTCTCTTTGTTTCTTTCCAAAACCTCTGCCACGCCTGATCCAATGGTACCGTAGCCCATAATTGCAATTTTTCTCATATTCCTCTACTCCCTGGCTAAAATTTTAACGTAATGGATCCCATCTTTTTCTTCTATCTCCTCCAACATTTTAGAAACATTGCCGGTTGTCTCAAGGACTTCCACGCTTAATGTCAAGGTGGCTACTCCATTGACCGGAATGCTCTGGTGTATGGTAAGGATATTGGCACGGTACACGGCTACCACATGAAGCAGGTCAGACAACAAACCAGGTTCATCATCCATCTGCATCACAAGAGTAATCGTTTTCCCTTTTGTATTATCATAAAAAGGAAAGATGTCGTCCTTATACTTATAAAAGGAGCTGCGGCTGATTCCCACCCGGTCAGTCGCCTCCTGAACCGTGATGACGCGCTCCGACTCCAACAGCTTTTTTGCCTCAACTACTTTCAGCAATACTTCAGGTACAGCTTTCTGCTTTACCACAAAATATTTACTTTTTTCTTCCATAATAAAAATATCTTCCCTTCTGTGTCCGCAGCCGAAATACATCTGTGTTCATAGGGAAGATATTATCATATTTATGCAGGGTATGCAACTATTTTTCTATTTATTTTCCTTGGTTCTTAAAAAAATACAGGGATAACTTCTATTCCTCACCGCTGTCTCCTGCCTTTGCCCCTGTGCTCAGCCAGCGTAAATAAGCATACATGAATTGATCCAGGGAACCATCCAGAACGCTTCCCACATTGCCAGTTTCCGCATTGGTCCTGTGATCCTTGACCATGGTATAAGGCTGAAGCACATAAGAACGGATCTGGTTTCCCCAGCCGATCTCCGTTACATCTCCCCGGATGCCAGACAATTTTTCTGCATTTTCCTGCTGCTTCAGCATATACAGCTTTGCTTTCAGCATCTGCATGGCTTTGTCCTTGTTCTGGAACTGGGACCGCTCATTCTGACACTGGACCACAATTCCCGTAGGCAGGTGGGTGATACGGATAGCAGAGGAAGTCTTGTTGATATGCTGTCCGCCTGCACCGCTGGAACGGTAGGTATCAATGCGAAGATCCTCTTCATTGATTTCCACATCAAGATCCTCTTCAATATCAGGCATTACATCACAAGATACAAAAGATGTCTGTCGTTTGCCTGCGGCATTAAAAGGAGAGATACGCACCAGACGGTGAACTCCCTTTTCAGACTTTAAATATCCAAAGGCATTTGCCCCGTTAATCTGCACTGTGACGGACTTGATGCCTGCTTCTTCTCCGTCAAGATAATCCAGGACTTCCAAAGAAAAGCCCTTTTTCTCTGCCCAACGGCAGAACATACGGTACAGCATACCGCACCAGTCACAGGACTCTGTTCCGCCTGCACCTGCGTTAAGCTTTAATATGGCGTTGTCTCCGTCATACTCTCCGGCCAAAAGGGTGTTGATTCTCAAGGATTCCAACTTTTCTTTGAATTCCCTCAGCATCTCTTCCACGTCCGGAATTACAGAAGGATCATTCTCCTCATTTCCCATTTCAATCATTACGCCAATGTCTTCAAACTGCTGTTCTAAATCCTTATAGCCCTGGACCGTATCCTTTAAATTCTTTGCAAATTGTACAATCTTAGTGGACTTTTCAGGATCTCCCCAAAAGTCCGGCTCTTCCATGGATTTATCCAGCTCATCGATCCTCTTTAACTTATTGTCTAAGTCAAAGTGAATCCCTCACTT
>JAEWRS010000561.1 GCA_023398855.1 Bacillota bacterium | reverse complement strand
GTGTGAGCTGATCCAGAATCTGACCATTGACAGCCTGCACATAATAGGAGACATATTTGACCGGGGTCCAAGGGCAGATATCATTATGGATGAGCTGCTGCGGTTCCATGATGTGGATATACAGTGGGGAAATCATGACATTTCCTGGATGGGAGCTGCCACCGGGAATCTGGCATGTATCTGCAATGTACTGAGGATCGCCATCAGCTACAACAGCTTTGATGTGCTGGAAGACGGATATGGTATTAATCTGCGCCCATTGTCCATGTTTGCGGCCAGGGTTTATCGGGATGATCCCTGCGAGCAGTTTACTCCCCTGATCCTTGATCAAAACATATACGATGCGGTTGATCCGGGACTGGCAGCCAAAATGCACAAAGCCATTGCTGTCATTCAGTTTAAAGTAGAGGGGCAGATCATAAAACGCCATCCGGAATACGAGATGAGTGACCGGATTTTGTTCGAAGCAATTGATTTTGACAGAGGTGTGGTAAATGTGGAGGGCAAGGAATACCCAATGCTGGATATGTTTTTCCCAACGGTTGACTTTAAGGAGCCGTTAAAGCTCAATAAAGAGGAAGAGGAACTCCTGCACACGCTGCAGCTTTCCTTTATGCATAACGAGCGTCTTCACAAGCATATCCGTTTTCTGTATTCTCATGGAAGCATGTATAAATGCTATAACTCAAACCTGTTATATCATGGCTGTATTCCAATGAAAGAGGATGGCACCTTTGAGGAAATCCGGGTGGGTTCCCAGGCTTATACAGGAAAGGCTCTCATGGATTATGTGGACCGGAAGGTTCAAAATGCATATTTTATGCCAGAGGGCTCCCTGGAAAGCGGAGATGCAAGGGATTTTATGTGGTATTTATGGTGTGGTGTCAAATCCCCGGTATACGGCAAGGGAAAAATGACCACTTTTGAACATTATTTTATCGGAGACAAGGCCGCGCATAAGGAATCCATGAATCCCTATTACAGGCTCAGCGTAAAAGAAGAGTATTGTGATAAAATACTGGAAGAATTTGGTCTGCTTCCAAATGGCTCCCATATTATTAACGGCCATGTTCCTGTGAAAATAAAAGAGGGAGAATCTCCGGTAAAGGCAGGCGGTAAACTGTTCCTTATTGATGGAGGCTTGTCAAAGGCTTACCAGTCCAAGACAGGAATTGCAGGTTATACATTGATTTATAATTCTAACCACCTGGCGCTTGCGGAGCACAAGCCCTTTGATCCTAATAAAGAAAGCACGCCAAAGGTTTCTGTTGTTGAGAATAAGAAGAACCGGGTCATGGTGGCTGATACGGATAAGGGAATGGAGCTGGCTGAGCGGATCACGGATTTAATGGAGCTGGTGGCAGCATACCGGGATGGTGTGATCAAGGAGAAAGTGGAGTAGTCAGCTATATTACCAAAAGGAAAAAATGATTTCTGCTAGGAGATATAATGAAATTTTAAGAATTAATTCAGAGAAGGTTTCTTTACGAAATCCCTGTCGGATGATACAATAACCAAAGCTATTTACTTAATTGAAGGAGGCTCAGATGAGCAGACAGGAGTTTTTACAGCGCTTGAAGGAGGCTTTAACAGGTGAAGTTACTGGGAGCGTGATTGAAGAAAATATCAGGTATTATGAAGAATACATCACCACGGAAGTGAGGAATGGTTCTACAGAAGAGGCGGTAATAGCATCGAGCGGCGATCCAAGGCTGATTGCCAGGACAATTTTAGAAGCCAGTGAGAATGCAAAGGAAAGCGGATCAGGCAGAACTTACTATGAATCCTATTCCGGCGCAGATCAGGATGTGTATGAGGATCCAGGTAATTCAGGCCGCCGTATGCATTACACGGACTTAAATAAATGGTACTGGAAGCTGTTGGGAGTGTTGGTGGTTATCTTGTTTTTCTTTTTGCTCGCCGGCATTATTACTGGGATTTTCAGCCTTCTGATGCCTATTATGGGTCCTTTGCTTCTGGTATTTCTCATTGTCTGGATCGTAAGAGGAACGAAACGATAAAGTTATATATATTTAATATATTCAAATAAAATATTACAAAAGTGTGACGGCATTTATAGCGCGAAAAGCGTTGTAAATGTCGTTTTTGCTTGACAAATACTACGAATGAGTATATAATTCGAAATGTAACATTTACGTAACAATTTGAATAAGTCTTTCAGGATTGACAGAAAAAAGTAATAAACAGGAGATTTGATATGAATAATAAAATGTGGAAGGCAATGGGGCTTTTAGGGCTTTTAGCCAGTTTTAGCTGGGTTTCCCCTGCAGAGGCGAAAGCAGCGGAGATCGCTGTTGAAACCAGCACAACACTTTATGCGAAAATGGACATGCCTGTATCTGTCAGGGAGACTGCAAATACCGCAGCAACAGCATTTTCCCAGGCCGGGGAGGGACAGAGTTATGAAGTGGTGGAATCTCCCAAGGACGGCTGGATAAAAATAAAGACTATATCAGGAGATGGATACATACAAAGCAGTTCAGCGACGCTGATTGAAAAGAACCAGGAAAAGGTGGACAAGTCCGCACTGCAGCGTCAGCAGATCGTGGATTATGCCCTTCAGTTTGTGGGTGGCCGCTATGTCTACGGAGGAGTCAATCCCAAAACAGGAGTAGATTGCTCCGGTTTTACCAGATATGTACTAGGAAATGCGGCCAGTGTCAATTTAAGCCACAGCTCCAAGTCCCAGTCAAGGGAGGGCCGCAGTGTGAGCTACGAGGAGGCCCGGGCAGGGGATCTGGTATTCTACGGAAAGAATGGTTCAATCAACCATGTGGCGCTGTATATGGGAGATGGCCGGGTGGTGCACGCTTCTACAGAAAAGACCGGAATTATCGTAACAAACGTCATGTATCGGCAACCTGTGAAATTTGTCCGTGTTTTAAACTAAAATATAATAAATTTCGTGCAGTTTTAAATAATACTTGACGAAAAGATAAAACAAATGTATAATAACCGTAATGAATTTAATAATTACGTAACATTTGAAACTCAAAAAGTAAAATTAGGAGCAGATTTCCTTATGATAAACAAAGCATGGAAAACGTTAGGCCTTATGGCTTTTTGCGGAGCAATGATAATTGCAGGTCCTTCAGATGTAAGAGCAGATGAAATTTCAGGTCCAGGACTCAGTTATGGGAACTATATGGTGACCGTTGACGCCGATCTTGTAACCATCAGTAAAGATGAAGCAGGTGAGGAGATGCTGATGACAGCATCCAAAGGCTCCTCCTTTGAAGTTATTGAGGATGTGGGCGATGGTAAAATTAAAGTTAAGATCAATGATACATACGGCTTTCTGCCAGCAGAGGGAAATGCCACCATATCATCTACTGATGAGGAAACACTGGCATCCCTGGAGGTAAAAGCTCAGGAACAGGCAGTTGTGGATTTTAGACAAAGTATAGTTAATTACGCACTTCAGTTTGTTGGCGGACGTTATTCCTATGGCGGCAGTGATCCGAACACAGGAGTAGATTGTTCCGGGTTCACCAGATACGTCATGCAGCACGCAGCAGGCCTTACCATTAACCGTTCTTCTGGCGGACAGGCATCTCAGGGAAGAACCGTTGGCGCTGACCAGATGCGTCCTGGTGATTTGATTTTTTATGGAAGCGGATCTTCCATCAACCACGTTGCTATGTATATTGGCAATGGACAAGTCGTCCATTCTTCTACTTACAGTACAGGCATTAAGACTTCTCCATGGAATTATCGTACGCCTGTAAAAATCGTCAATGTTTTAGGCGATTAATAAAATTACAGATTATCGGATTTTTGAAAGGGATATAGGGCCTTCGGCATGGGATTGCCGGAGGTCTTTTGTTTTGATTAATATAAAAAAACAAAGAGAAACAGACGGATAGGGGAGCCATCCGGCTGTTTCTGAGGGGAGTATAAATAATTAATAAGGATGAGGAAATAAATTCCTCATTTTGATTATAATATAGTCTCGTTGAAAATGCAAAGTTAATTTTAGATTTTAAATAAAAATAATAGTATAATCTGTCGTAAATTCGCCATACTAGACCATGTAACGTAAATCCACGACAGGAGGTCTCTATAATGTCTAAGAATAATTATAATGATATGGACAATTCTTCCAGGAATTCCCATAACAACAATCAGAACAACAGCCAGAATAACAATCAGAATAACAATCAGAATAACAGCCGTAATACTAGCAAGGACAGCAGCCGCGATTCCAGTAAGGACAGCAGCCGAGATTCCAGCAAGGACAGCAGCCGTGATTCCAGCAAGTACAGCAGCCGTGATTCCAGCAAGGACAGCAGCCGTGATTGCAGCAGAGACAGCAGCCGTAACAGATTCAACTAATTAGGTCTGGCCGAACCAATTATTAAAAGGCGTGGGAAAGAGACAATGGGGTCCTTTCCCGCGTTTTTTTGTTGGAACAGCCTGCCTTGTGTTTGATTTTCGCAATCTGGAAATTATGGAATATATTATTACTAGAAAGGACGGGTGATAATATGTTCAGAACCATTCCGATTTGGGAAGTCGATCATTATATCAATTATAACAGCAACATTATGATTATAGATCTTCGCAGTGAGGCCTCATACAGACAATTCCATATCAGGGGAGCAGTCAATTTACCATATGAAGACATGGAACAGTGGGTAAGCAGTCTTCCAAAGGATAAACTTTTAATATTTTACTGTTCCAGGGGCGGACAAAGCATGAGTGTTTGCCGGAATCTGGAGCAGGAAGGATACAATGTGGTCAATATAGCCAATGGAATTGCTTATTACAGGGGAAAATATATGGTTCGCGGATAGGTAAATTCATTGACAGAATTACCCTGCTAGCCTTAAAATATACCTATTAAATACAAAAGGAGAAAACAACTTATGAAATATATGATTGCTTCCGACATTCATGGTTCTGCCTATTTTTGCAGGAAGCTGTTAGATGCATATATAACTTCCGGAGCAGGCAGGCTGATTCTGTTAGGAGATATTCTTTATCATGGCCCAAGAAATGACCTTCCAAGAGAATATGCTCCGAAAGAAGTCATTTCCATGTTAAATGAATATAAAGACCAGATCTATTGTGTACGGGGCAACTGTGACACGGAAGTGGATCAGATGGTACTTGAATTTCCTATTCTTGGGGATTATGCTCTGCTGGCTGTCCATGGGCTGACAATTTATGCGACTCATGGACACATTTACAATAAGGAGAATTTACCGCCTATACAAAAAGGAGATATTCTGCTTCATGGCTATACTCATATCCTTTTTGCAGAGCGTTTGGGCGATGTTACCATATTAAATCCGGGTTCTGTGTCCATTCCGAAAGGCGGTAATCCTCCTTCCTACGGAATACTGGAGGATACAGTATTCCGGATTATGGATTTTGACGGGAATATGATAAAAGAAATAAACTTAGGAGAATAAGGTGAAAAAAACATTTGAGCTGATTGCACCCTGTCATTTTGGCATGGAAGCGGTCTTAAAAAGAGAAATTATTGATCTGGGTTATGATATTGCATCGGTAGAAGATGGAAGAGTCACCTTTGTAGGTGATGATGAGGCAATTTGCCGGGCAAATGTGTTTTTGCGTACTGCAGAAAGAATATTGTTAAAGGTGGGATGCTTTCATGGGGAATCCTTTGAAGAGCTTTTTCAGGGAACCAGTGCGATA
The DNA here is from genome assembly GCA_023398855.1 of Bacillota bacterium. GTDB lineage: Bacteria > Bacillota > Clostridia > Lachnospirales > Lachnospiraceae > Lacrimispora. Next base: position 2,756 of record JAEWRS010000561.1, on the reverse strand, counting down.
CGCTGGGAGGATTATATCCCTCAGGATGGAAAGTTCTGGGTTGCCAAGGCATCTTCCATAAAAAGTAAACTGTTCAGCCCCTCAGACATCCAGTCCATTATGAAAAAAGCCATGGTGGAGCGGTTAAAAGGGGCTTATGGCGTTGAATGGTTTCCAGAGACAGGTAACAGCTATCCTTTGCGGGTATTCCTGCATAAGGACCAGGTGACCGTTGGCATTGATACTACTGGAGATTCCCTTCACAAGAGAGGATACCGTACCTTGACCAGCAAAGCACCGATTACGGAGACTCTTGCTGCGGCTCTGATTATGCTGACTCCTTGGAACAAGGACCGCATACTGGTAGATCCATTTTGCGGAAGCGGAACCTTTGTGATAGAGGCAGCTATGATGGCAGCAAATATGGCGCCCGGCATGAACCGGTCCTTTCTTGCAGAGGAGTGGAAGAACTTAATTCCAAGAAAATGCTGGTATGAAACAATGGATGAAGCAGGCGATCTTGTAAACAAAGATGTCCAGGTGGACATACAGGGATATGATATAGATAATGAGATCATAAAGGCGGCCAGAACAAATGCAGAGTCTGCCGGAGTGGAGCATATGATCCATTTCCAGCAAAGACCCCTTGCAGCATTGAGCCACCCTAAAAAATATGGTTTTGTTATTACCAATCCGCCCTATGGGGAGCGAATTGATGATAAGAAGAACCTACCAGAGCTATACCGTCAGATAGGGGAACGGTATAAGGCTCTTGACGCCTGGTCCCTGTATATGATCACAGCCTTTGAGGACGCAGAAAAATACATTGGCAGAAAAGCAGATAAGAACCGAAAAATTTATAATGGTATGATGAAAACGTATTTCTATCAGTTTATGGGGCCAAGACCCCCGAAAAGAAAAGTAGGAGATTCGGTTGAAGAATAAAAGATGGTTTTCCCTTCTTTTGATAATCGCCTGTTTTACAGCAGGATTTTGTATTTCCGGTGAGAAAGGCAATCCTGTAAATGGAACAGGCCAAAACTATTTAACGAAGTCAGAAAGCATTGAGGCAGATGTTCCGGCAGAGTCTTTAAAAGAGCAAACCATAGGCGGCCAGCTGCCGTCTTCCTATGACGGAAGAAAGGCAGGCAGGGTTCCTGCCGTAAAAAATCAGGGTTCCATTGGCACCTGCTGGGCTTTTGCGTCACTTCAGGCTCTGGAAGCCGGACTTCTGCCAAAAGAAAACTATGATTTTTCAGAAGACCATATGTCTATCAACAATGGCTTTTGTATACCACAGGAACAGGGCGGAGAATACACCATGTCAATGGCCTATTTACTGTCATGGAGAGGCCCTGTTTCAGAAGCCGATGATCCGTATGGTGATGGTTTTTCACCGGATGGCTTAAAAGCAGAAAAGCATGTTCAGGAGATTCAAATCCTCCCGGAGAAGGATTATGAGAAAATCAAGCAGGCTGTCCTGGCATATGGTGGAGTACAAAGCTCTCTTTACACTTCATTGACCGGGGAGGACAGCCGTTCTGTTTCCTACAATGAGGAAGGCTTTTCCTACTGTTACATAGGCCCGGAGCTTCCCAACCATGATTCTGTTATCATCGGCTGGGATGATACGTATCCTAAGGAACGCTTTTATGGGGAGGTCCAGGGAGACGGGGCATTTATCTGTATGAACAGCTGGGGAGACGGATTCGGGGACCAGGGTTATTTTTATGTTTCATATTATGATTCTAATATCGGACGAAATAATATCGTATATACGGTTGTGGAAGACACAGATAATTATGACCATATTTATCAGTCAGACCTAAGAGGCTGGGTAGGCCAGGTGGGATATGGAGAAGAGACCCTGTGGTTTTCCAATATATACGAGGCCGGGACGACAGAGCACCTTGCGGCGGCAGGCTTTTATGCCACAGGCCCGGATAGCTCCTATGAAGTTTATGTGGTACGTAATGCAGGAAAAGAAGCTGACATTGTGGCTGGGCAGGATTTTGACCGGAAAATCTTTTTGGCAGAAGGGAGATTTGACCATGGAGGATATTATACGGTTCCCCTTAGGAAAGAACAGCAGGAAGATCTTGAGCTTACTCCAGGGGAACGTTTTGCGGTAATTGTAAAAATCACCACTCCCAATGCAGTCCATCCAGCTGCTATTGAATACGATGCAGGAGACGGCCGCACGTTTGTGAATATCTCAGATGGAGAGGGTTATATCAGTGCTGACGGCATCGCATGGGAACGGGCTGAGAATCAGAACTGCAACCTATGTTTAAAGGCTTACACAAAAGACCGGTAATAACAGGATGGAGGAAGGAAAAGATGAACACTAAAAAGATCGTATTTGCCACTGGGAATGATGGGAAAATGCGTGAGATCAGGGAGATCCTTAAGGACCTGGAAATGGAAGTCTTCTCCATGAAAGAGGCCGGAGTAATTTTGGATATTGTGGAAGATGGAAGTACATTTGGGGAAAACGCAGAGATAAAGGCAAGGGCAGTGTGGAAAAAAACCGGAGGAATTGTGCTGGCTGATGATTCCGGCCTGGTGGTGGACTGTTTAAACGGAGAGCCCGGAGTCCTTTCCGCCAGATATATGGGGGAGGATACCTCCTATGAGATCAAGAACCAAAGTATTCTTGAAAGAGCTGCCCATGTAAAAGGCAGGGAAAGAAGCGCCCGTTTTGTCTGCAATATCGCTGCGGTGCTTCCTGACGGCCGGGTGCTTCATACGGAAGAGGCCATGGAAGGAGTGTTGGC
>JAEWRS010000471.1 GCA_023398855.1 Bacillota bacterium | reverse complement strand
AAACGTTTCTCCATTTTTTTTCCAAAGACAAGGCCTCCAAGGCCTCCTGCAGTAATTCCCACCACGTTTATCAGTGTACCTAAACCTATCATGCTTTTATACTCCTAATTGCCTGTCATCTGCAAGTATTTAAAGGCTGCCTTCCTTGTTTTGCAAGCCGCTTCATTTCTCTTGCATTGGCTCTCACGGCCTCTGTGATCTCCGCGCCTCCCAAAAGCCTCGCAAGCTCTTCTATTACCTCTTCTCCGCCTAACCGGTGTATGGAAGTGGCTGTCCGGCCTTCTTCTACTGCCTTCTCAATCTCGTAATGACAATCCGCCATGGCTGCGATCTGAGGCAGGTGGGTGATGCAGATCACCTGATGGTTCCCTGCAATATATGCCAGCTTTTCCGACACCTTTTGTGCCGTACGCCCGCTGATACCGGTATCAATCTCATCAAAAATCAAAGTCGGTATATCATCCGTATCCGCCAGAACGGTTTTGATGGCCAGCATAATCCTGGATAATTCGCCGCCGGAGGCTACCATTCCCAAAGGCTTTAAAGGCTCTCCTGGATTGGTTGAAATCAAAAACTCCGCTTCGTCAAAGCCATTGGCAGTATAATGTCCAAGGCGTGAAAATTCCATGTCAAATTCCACATCAATGAAATTTAAGTCCTTTAGTCCTTCTCTTATCTTTCTTGTCAGTTCCTTAGCAGTATGCCTTCTCATCTCAGATAATTGCCCGGAAAGATGTTCCAGCCGGTCCGATACTTTTTGAAGCTCTTCTGCTGTTGTCTTTTTTGCTCCGTCATAATCTTCCAATTCTTCCAGGCGTTTCTGTTTTTCTTCCAGATTTGCAAGGATCTGATTCAGACTGCCCCCGTATTTTGCTTCCAGGTTATGGATGACATCGAGACGTTCTTCGATCTGCCCATATTCCTGTTGGTCAAAAGACAGGTCAGCCATGTAAGAGGTTATTTCACGGTTAATATCGTTTAAAATGGAATCCGCATCAAGAAGCTGGTCCCTTATGGCAGAAAGTCTTTCATCATAGGCTGCAACGGAATCCACTTCTTTTACAGCTCGGCTGATAACATCCGAATCCACAGCAGAATAGGCTGTGGAAAGGCTCTCGGTTATCTTCTTTGCATTCAGAAACAGCCGGTATCTGGAGGACAGCTCCTCCTTTTCTCCTTCTTTCAGCCGGGCATTCTCAATCTCCACGATCTCATAGCGGATAAAATCCATTTCCCTGAGCCTTACCTCTTCATCAAGCTGGAAGGAGGAAAGACGGTCTTTCAGCCGGATGAATTCCTTATATGTATCAGCAATACTTTCTTTTAGGTTATGGGACTTTTTCTCCTGGTAACGGTCCAGAATCTCAAGATGTTTTGATTTGTAAAGTAAAGACTGATGTTCATGCTGCCCATGAACATCCATAAGAAGACCCGTTATATCCCGCAGCTTTCCTGCAGTCACTGTTTCGTCATTGATTTTACTCAAGTTTCTGGAAGGCATGATCTTTTTAGAAATAATGACAATGCCGTCCCCATCCGGATAAACGTCCAGTTCCTTTAACAGGCGGACTTTCTCCTCGTCCCTGACCGTAAAAATCAGCTCAATATAGGCGTAATCCGCACCTTTCCTGATGAGATCCTTGGGTGTCTTGCCTCCCAGGGCAATGGTAACGGAACCGATAATAATGGATTTACCGGCTCCTGTTTCGCCTGTGAGTACATTAAACCCCTGTCCAAACTCCACATCAGCGTTTTCGATCAAGGCTAAATTCTTTACGTGTAATTCTGAAAGCATGGCGGCCTCCTTTATCCCGTAATGAGTTTTTTAAGCTTGTCCATCATGAGTATGGTATCATCAGAACTCCTGATGGCGCACATGATGGTATCATCTCCTGCAATACAGCCAACCATTTCACTGAAATGAAGGGCATCCAGGGCAGCAGCCACAGCCATTGCCATACCGGAGACGGTCTTTATGACCAGGATGTTCTGTGCCATATCCATGGATAAATAGCCATCCCGCAGGATCCGGATGTATTTATCACTAAAGGAACCTTGGTTTTGAAGTACTACATACCGCTGTTTTCCTGACTCAGACTGAACCTTTGTCAGCTTCAGTTCCCTGATATCTCTGGAAACTGTTGCCTGAGTAACTGCAAAGCCTGCCTGATTCAAATAGTCCGCCAGCTCCTCCTGGGTTTCAATCTCGTATTTACCGATGAGTTCCACAATTTTGCTGTGTCTTTCCAGTTTCATAGTGCCCCTCCCTATATACCAGCCATTTTGTTGCGCAGGTTATCTAAAAATGATATGTTTTTCAGTTTGATCAGAATGGTCTTAATATCTGACCGGCGTATTTCTATGCAGTCCCCTGGATGAAGCTCCGTAGCGGTATCTCCGTCAAATACAGCCGCCTGACATACTCCTTTTTTCCCCGTCATCTCAATCTGGATCCAATCATCAGCAGAAAGTACGATACTCCTTGTCCCAAGTGCATGAGAACAAATTGGGGTCAGCACGACCATCCTGGAATCCGGGACAATGATCGGCCCTCCTGCAGATAGATTATAGGCCGTGGAACCGGTAGGAGTTGCAGCTATAAGCCCATCCGCCCGGTATTCATTTAAGAATTCCTGGTTTAGATAAACCTTAAACTGAAGCATTTTTAAATTGTCGTTTCTGACTACCACGATCTCATTTAAAGCGATGTCCTGACACACAAGCTCTCCCTTCCGGTAGATACAGCCGTCCAGCATCATCCGCTCCTCCAGCTTATAATCATTGGCAAGAAGCGCGGAAAGGGCATCATTAATTTCCTCTGTACCGGATACCTGGGTCAGATACCCAAGGGTTCCCCGGTTGATCCCGATCATGGGAATATTCCTTCCTGCCAAATCCCTGGCCGCCTGTATCAGTGTCCCATCACCGCCCAGGGTGATCAGGCACTCTGTTTCCTCCGGCACCATGGCAGCATCAGTATAATGGCTTTTCTGATGCCCTTTGTCCTTACATTCTCCCCCGATCAGACAGACGGCACCATGATCTGTAAGAAAATCGCGAATGGCTCCTGCAATCTCTCTGGCTCCCTCTTTATCAGGATTCATGATCACATAAAAATACTTCATAGTAAACTCCTTACCTGAAAATATTACCTCAATTCCCTTGGCCGCCTGCCTGTAAGAGGCCGTTCTCGCGTCCAGTTAGGTCTGCATGAGCTTCCCGTACGGTTTTTTCCGTATCCACCTGCTTTTCCGGGTGTTTTTCGTCTGACCGGTGGTTTTTTAAGTGAAGGAGGTACTCTATATTTCCTTCCGGTCCCTTGATTGGGGAGTACTCCAGATGAAGTACTTCAAACCCAATGCTTTCCGCATGGGAAATAACCATTTGGATCACTTCCAGATGGATAGATTTTTCCCTTACTACTCCCTTTTTTCCCACCTTTTCACGACCAGCCTCAAACTGGGGCTTGATCAGACAGACGATCTCTCCTTCATCCGTAAGAAGAGCTTTCACAGGTCCCAATACCTTTGTAAGGGAAATAAAAGAAACGTCAATCGATGAAAATTCAATGGGGTCAGCCAGGTTCTCCGGGGTAACATATCGGATATTGGTTTTTTCCATGCACACCACCCGCTCATCGTTCCTGAGCTTCCAAGCAAGCTGTCCATGACCCACATCTACAGCATATACCTTTACAGCTCCGTTTTGAAGCATACAGTCCGTAAAACCGCCTGTGGAGGAGCCTACATCCATACATATCCTGCCTTCTAAGGCCACGCCGAAATGAGTCATAGCCTTTTCAAGCTTTAAGCCGCCCCGGCTCACGTACCGCAGGGTATTTCCCCTTACTTCAATTCCGGCCTTTTCATCAAATGTTGTGCCGGCTTTATCTTCCTTCTCCCCGTCCACATAGACGATTCCGGACATGATGATTGCCTTGGCCTTTTCCCTGGACTCAGCCAGTCCCTGCTTTACTAAAAGCACATCCAACCGTTCTTTCATTCCTTTTCATTTCCTCTGTCTTATCTTAAATATTTGTCCTTTTCCATTCCGCATTCTGGCGCTCCGTATCCAGATATTCCTTTTTAAGCCTCCATATAATGGAATCACTGTCAATGCCCAGCCCCTTACGAAGAAGAGACACGTTGCCATGCTCCACATAGGAATCAGGCAGAGCAATGCTCATAACCTTTACATAAGGGTAATTCTCATGAATATAACTGGAAATAGCGGGGCAGTAACCTCCCTGCAAAACATTTTCTTCCATGACCACAATGAGCCAGTGATTCTTTGCCAGCCGGTCCACCAGTTTTTTGTCAAAAGGTTTCACAAACCGGCCATTGGCAAGAGTGCAGTTCCAGCCTTCAGCCTTCAGCTTTTGCCTTACATGCTCTCCCGTACTCACCATACTGCCCACTGCCAGAAGAGCGATATCACTTTCCTCATAAAGCATCTCTCCTCTGCCGTACTCAATGGGAGTGCGAAAATCCTTTAAACCCTGATACGCCTCTCCTCTCGGATAACGTACTGCAAAAGGACCGGGATAGGAAAGGGCAAATTCCAGCCCATCCTTTAGCTCCCAAAGATTTTTCGGTGCAAATACGCTCATATTGGGGATGGCAGTCAAATAAGATAAATCAAAAATCCCCTGATGAGTCTCCCCGTCGCTTCCTACAAGTCCCGCACGGTCAATGGCAAAAACAACAGGCAGGTTCTGGATGCATACATCATGAAGAATCTGGTCAAAGCTGCGCTGCAAAAATGATGAATAAACAGCAACAACCGGCTTTAAACCACCTGCCGCCATTCCTGCGGCGGAGGTCACCGCATGCTCCTCTGCAATCCCCACGTCAAAAAAGCGGCCGGGATAGAGTCGGGAAAACCGCTTTAAGCCTGTTCCATCCGGCATAGCTGCCGTTACCGCCACAATTCTTTTATCTTGTTCAGCCAATTGGCAGATTGTTTTGGAAAACACATCCGTATAGCTGGGATTTTTCTTCTTCTTTTTAAATTCCCCGGTAATAATATCAAAAGGTTCCACTCCATGAAATTTGGATGGATTCCTCTCTGCTATAGAATACCCCTTGCCTTTTTGGGTAATCACATGGACCAAAACGGTATGAGGCAGCTTCTTTGCCTCACGAAGGGTCCTGGAAAGAGCCTTTACATTATGGCCATCCACAGGTCCAAGATAGGTGATGCCCATGTTCTCAAACAGCATCCCCGGTATGAGCAGCTGCTTGATGCCATCCTTGGTCCTGCTGATCTTATCAATGATCTGCTCTCCAATGACCGGGATCCTGGACAATACACTAGTCACATGCCTTTTTAGATCCAGATACCCCTCTCCTGTGCGGATACTGTTTAAATACGTAGACATGCCTCCCACATTTTCTGAGATAGACATGTTATTGTCGTTTAAGATAATAATAAAATTTTTTTTCATTCTGGCCGCATTATTCAAAGCTTCATAAGCCATTCCGCCTGTTAAAGCACCGTCTCCGATGACAGATATCACAAAATGGTTTTCGCCCAGCACATCTCTTGCCTGGGCCAGTCCCAGGCCGGCAGATATGGAAGTGGAGCTGTGACCCGTATCAAAGGCATCACAAGGGCTTTCTTTTCTCTTTGGAAAGCCGCTTATGCCGCCGTACTGCCGCAGATCGTCAAATTCTCCTCTTCTGCCGCTTAAAATCTTATGGGTATAGGACTGATGTCCTACGTCCCAGATAACCTTATCCTTTGGAAGGTCAAAAGCCAGATAAATCGCCATGGTCAGCTCTACCACTCCCAGATTGGAAGCCAGATGACCACCGGTGACGCTTATTTTCTCTAACAAAAAATCACGGATTTCCTGGCCTAAAATATCCAGTTCCTGCTTTGTCAGCTTTTTGATATCCTCAGGTCCATTTATTAATTCCAGTATCATATCTTTATCAGATCCTCTATTTCCGTAGTGAGTCAGCCATAGGGCCGGACCTTCGTTTACTTTTCCCGGTTCACCAGCATCCGTATGAGTGCTTCCAAAAATTCATTCTGTCCGGGAAGCTCGTGGAGGCAGGAAATCGCCTCTTCCGAAATCATCTCCACATCCTGCTTCGCCTTTTTCATTCCCTCAAGGGTTACATAGGTGGTTTTGTGGTTCTTTTCATCGCTGAGCACAGGTTTTCCAAGAACCGCTTCACTGCTGGTTAAATCCAGGATATCATCCTGGATCTGAAACGCCATTCCAAGGCTGGAAGCCACATGTTCCACCAGCTTCAGCTGTGTTTCATCTGCACCGCCAAGCATGGCACCAATCATCATGGAAGCCTCTAAAAGCGCCCCTGTCTTTAGTCTGTAGATGAAATCCAGTTTTTCCTTTGGGATTGGTTTTCCGGCCAGCTCCACATCAACGGTCTGGCCGCCAATCATTCCATAGATTCCGGTTTTTTCAGCCAGGATCCCCATGCATCTGGCAACCAGATCCGGCCTAGGGCTCATGGAAAGGGCCTTTGCAGCTGTCTCCATGGAATAGATCAGAAGTCCGTCTCCTGCCAGCACAGCCATGTCATAACCGAATTTCACCCATGCCGTAGGAAGTCCCCGGCGCAGGGTATCGTTATCCATACATGGAAGATCATCGTGGATCAGAGAGGATGTGTGAATCATCTCAATCGCCGCCATAAAAGGCTCAATCTCTTTTCCACTGCCGCCAAATAAGCGGTAGGTTTCCTCCATCAGCATGGGGCGAAGTCTCTTTCCCCCGGCCCGGACGCTGTAATCCATCGCCGCCAGTACCGTACTCTGATAGCCTTCCACTGGAGGAAGGTATGTTTCCACAACAAGCCCTACTTCCTCTGTGCGGACAGAAAACATTTCTTTAAAGTTCATGTTCCTCACCATTTTCCTCTAACACGATAATCTTCTTTTCAACCTTATCTATTTTTTCATTGCAGAACTTTACCAGCTTCATGCCTGTTTCATAATACTGGAAGGATTCTTCCAGAGAGCTTTCTCCGCTTTCCAGTTTTCCAATGAGTCCCTCCAGCTCGATGAATGTCTCTTCAATGGTTTTTTCTTTTTTTGCCGCCATAAAATCCGGTTCTCCTTATTCAGTTTCCTTTTCCAGCCTGGCTTGTACGGACATACTGTTCTCTCGGGAAAGCGATTTACTTCCGGCTGTCCCATAAGCCGGATTCATCCGGAACAATGTGGGAAACCCTTGCCTCTACACTGCCATCCTTAAGCCGTACTCCTATCCTGTCTCCTGGCCTTACTCTTTTTACGGAATCAATCCCCTTATCTTTTTCATCGGTTACAAAGCCATATCCGCCGCCAATTCTTTTTAAAGGGGACCCTCCTTCCAGACGGCTGGCGAGAATCTCCAGCCTGTGCCTGTCCCGCACCGCCTGCTTTTCAATAAGCTGCTGTATGCGGAGCCTGCCTTCTTCTGCCTTTGTCCTGCCTGCCGCTGTTTTTATAAGAATAAGATTTTTTAACCTGTCCTCTATGTCTGCAAGCCTTTGACGGCTTTCATGAGTCCGGCGCTTTGGATCATAAATTTTCAATTGTAATGCATATTGGTTCCCCTTGTAACGATACCGTTCCAGTTTTCTTTCCATTGTCCGAAAAAGGGTGTTGCCGTACAACCCTACTTGTTCTTCGAACAAACGGTAGTCAAATACAGCCAGTTCAGCAGCAGCCGAAGGGGTGGGTGCACGCATATCGGCGACATAATCAGTAATAGTCACATCGGTTTCATGACCAACGGCAGAAATTACCGGAGTTTTGCAATGAAAAACAGCTCTGGCCACAACCTCTTCGTTAAATGCCCACAAATCCTCAATGGAACCGCCGCCTCTGCCTATGATCATGACATCAAGGCCCATCTGGTCCAGAGTTTCGATTCCCTTTGCAATACTATCCTTTGCATTCTCCCCCTGGACAAGTGCCGGATAAAGATACAGCTGCACATAAGGATTTCGCCTTGCAGAGATATTCATAATATCCCGGATAGCTGCTCCCGTAGAAGCCGTCACGATTCCAACTGTTTTTGCATACTTTGGAATCAGTTTCTTATAATCAGGAGAAAACATCCCCATCTCTTCCAGTTCATCACGGAGTTTCTGGAACCTTTCAAATAAATCGCCGATTCCTTCCTTTGTGATCTCCTGGGCATAGAGCTGATATCTTCCGTCCCGCTCATAAACCTCCACGCTGCCTTTTGCCACAACCTGCTGTCCTTCTTCCAGTTTAAAAGCAAGCCCTTTTCTGTGACCTGCAAACATTACCGCTGCCATAGAAGACTTCCCATCCTTTAAGGTAAAGTAAATGTGGCCTGAGGTATGGTACTTGCAGTTGGATACTTCACCTTTGACAGAGATCCGGTTTAAAGCAAAATCCTGGACAAACATATTTTTAATATAAGCATTGACCTGGGATACGGAATATACACTTGCCATAGCTATACCAGCTTTGCCAGAACTCCGTTTATAAATGCCGGAGATTCATTCCCGCCGTACTTTTTAGCCAGCTCCACAGCTTCATTAATCGCAACCTTTTCCGGTATATCCTCATCAAATAAAATCTCATAAAGAGCCAGGCGGAGAATGGTAAGTTCTGCCTTACCCATACGTTTTGTCTTCCAGCCTTCGGCCACTTCATTGATTCTTGAATCCAGTTCCGGGATTCTGACCATTACGGACTCTGCCCTTTCCTTTAAATACGCAGCATTTTCTTCACTCATTTCAACATCATGGACGATCTCCTCCAAGCCTTCGGCATTTAAGTCATCCTCTTTTGGTTCTTCAAAATATTGGATAAGCTGCCCGGTCTTCTCTTCTGCGGGATAGAAATCCGCACAAAAAAGCATCTTAAAGCAGTGTTCACGCATTTTACTTCTGGTCATTTCCCATGGTCCTCCTATTGGTAATTTTCTGGACATTTGGAATTATTATACCTTAACAGGGTTTTTTATACAATAGAAACTTTCCTGTTCTCCAAAAACCTCCGTATATTTTCAAGCACCTTTTCACTTAAGATACCAAAAGCCTGCCTGGTTCTTCCTGCCGACGCATTGACACAAAATACCTTTGGATGGCTTAGCAGCTCTCCCGTAATATCTCCAGAAGCTCCGGCCGTATCACAGGCAAACCGGTTGTCCCCTCCATCCAGCCAGTTTTTTAGTTCTCCTGGCTCAAAGGCAGGTCCAATGGAGGTATTAAAAAGGATCTTTCCATTTCCAAGTCTTTGGAATTCTTCCTCATGAAGCAGGATCACATTCTTGTTTAAACAGGTAAACACCACCTCACTGCGCTCTAAAAGCTCGCCTAAGGGCAGGTACTTCATTCCCTTTTCCTCTTTTTCCGGCTTCCTGCTTCTGCTGTAATAGGAAACATCAGCTCCCAAAAACGTTAAAGCATCGGCAATCATTCCTCCTGAAACACCCATTCCCACAATTCCGGTCTTTAAACCGGTGAGCTCCACAGGCATATCCTTCCACATGGGCCTGTCATATCCGTGGAGGAAACGCACCAGTTCACAGATAGCGTATTCCACTACTCCCACATCACCGTAATCGCGAATCCCCAGAACCGTGATCCCATGCTCCTCTGCATAGGCAATATCCACGTTGGCACTTTCCTTCGAATAAAGACTGCAGCACATTCCAACATACTTCACGTTGGGGCATCTTTCAAAAACAAACCTGCTGATCCTGGAAGTGTAGCTTAAAAGCACTCCATCCGCATCTCCGATCCGTCTTATAATCTCCTCCTCATCACAAGGAATATCCTCATACATTACCACCTGTTTTGCATAATGGAAAAGCTCTTTTTCCGCCTCTTCCACCAGGCTCACCGGTTCAATGGCAACTAATTTTTCAAACATTTTCTGATCCTCCAGTCAAATAGGTTTA
>JAEWRS010000426.1 GCA_023398855.1 Bacillota bacterium | reverse complement strand
GAATTGCGGCAACAGTTGTCATGGCGGTTATTACGTTTAAGCTATCTGACTGGACTGCGCCATTGGTAGAAGACTATTTTGGGATTCCTGGTGTTTCTCTGCCAACAATGTCTGCCTTGTCTTCCGTTGTTATTGCAGCTCCTTTAAACTGGCTGCTTGACCGGATTCCAGGAATTAATAAAATAAATTTTGATGTAAAGAACGCAAAGAAATATTTAGGCTTTTTCGGTGAACCAACCATGATGGGATTGATCTTAGGCTGCGTAATCGGCGCTTTGGCAAAATATCCGGTATCTGGAATTCTTGCTTTGGGTGTGAATATGGCTGCTGTTATGGTTTTAATTCCTAAAATGACATCTTTGTTTATGGAGGGGTTAATGCCGATTTCCGAAGCAGCTAAAAAATTCACTCAGAGCAAGTTCAAAGGCAGAAAATTCTTGATCGGACTGGATGCTGCAGTGGTAGTTGGTAATCCGGATGTTATTACCACCTCCTTGATTGTTATTCCATTAACAATTTTAATGGCGGCTATTCTGCCTGGAAACCGTGTTCTGCCCTTTGCTGATTTAGCAGTAGTAACCTTCCGTGTTGCATTGGTAGTGGCTATTACAAGAGGCAATTTATTTAAAAATATTATTATGGGCCTGGTATGTACTGGTGTCATCTTGCTTGCAGGTACAGCGACAGCACCGGTTCTTACCGAATTGGCAACCAGTGTTGGATTGAATCTGGCAGCAGATGGAAGTTACATAACCTCGTTTGCGGCAACCAGTCTTACCGTTAGCTTTTTAGTTTACAAGGCATTTATCGGCAATCTGGCTATCAGCATCCCGGTGATGCTTGCAGTGATCGCTGGTACCTGGGTGTTTATGAGTAATTTAAATAAAAAAAGAGCTAAAATATTAGAAGAGAAAAAGCAACAGGAAGCTGCAGATTTAGGGGGAGCTCAAGCGTGAAAATAACAGATGTAATTGTATATACAGTAAGACCACGGTGGATTTTTGTAAAAATAGTAACGGACCAGGGGCTGGAAGGCTGGGGAGAGATGGTTTCCGGAACTAAGACTGAAACAGTAGTAGCCGGCGCAAAGGAAATGGCAAAAAGGCTGATCGGCAGAAATCCATTGGAGATTGAAACCCTCTGGCAGGAGTTATACCGGGTGTTTTTCCGCGGCGGTCCGATTAATATGACAATTATCTCTGGACTGGAAATAGCACTGTGGGATATTAAGGGAAAATACTATAATGCGCCCATTTACGATTTAATAGGCGGAGCTGCCAGGGAACGGATTAAAGTCTACTCCTGGATTGGCGGTGACCGTCCCAGTGATGTGGTAAAGGATGCGCAGGACAGGGTCGACAGGGGCTTTGATTCAGTAAAAATGAATGCAACAGAAGAACTTCACTACATTGACAATTTTAAGAAAATTGATGAAGTAGTGGCACGGGTTGCCGCTCTGCGTGAAACCTTTGGCAATACTTTGAATATTGGTGTGGATTTTCATGGGCGAGTACACAAGCCGATGGCAAAGGTTCTGGCAAAAGAGCTGGAACCATACCGGCCAATGTTTTTAGAAGAGGTCGTGCTTTGTGAAAATCAGGAAGCGTTTAAGGAAGTGGCGGAACATGTAGTGACACCGCTGGCAACCGGGGAAAGGCTTTATACGCGCTGGGGCTTTAAAGATATTTTGAAAAGCGGGTATATTGATATTATTCAGCCTGATGTGGCTTTGGCCGGAGGAATCCTGGAAACCAGGAAAATCATTGCCATGGCAGAAGCCTATGATATTGCAGCTGCTCCCCATGCTCCTTATGGACCAATAGCACTGGCTGCGACCCTGCAGATTGATTGCTGCAGCCCTAATGTCTTTATCCAGGAGCAGTCACTGGGAATCCATTACAACAAAGGCTTTGATTTACTGGATTTTGTGGAAAACAAAGAGATATTCCAATACCAGGATGGCTTTATCGGGTTGCCGGATAAACCAGGTTTGGGCCTTATCATTGACGAAGAAAAGGTGAAAGAAGTATCAATGGAGGGGTTGAACTGGTCTAATCCCAACTGGAAGCATTACGATGGAACAAAGGCTGAATGGTAAGAGCGTGAAAGGTAACAGACCGGGAGTATAAAATGATATAGATTGAGTTTCAAATTCAGCGGCGCCGGTAAGAACGATTCAGCCAGGCTTGTTGATACCAATAAACACAGCAATGTATTATTAACTATAGCAATAAGGCAGATAAAATTGTACAAGCTCATTTTGTCTGCCTTTTTTAATCGTATAGGAAAGTTCGTCCTATACGATAAAAACCCTCCGGGAGGATTGCACTGCGGCGGTAGGGTTGGAGGTCGCCGAGGCGACCCGCCGCAGGCGGAGAATTCCGCAAGCGGGATTCTTTCTTGATTTTTTGTATTGTTACTAAAAGAAGGTGAAGGACTGGAAGATGAATTTAGGCAATGAACTGGCAATAGAACAGCGGCAGATTCTTTCTCAGAGGCAACGCCAGTCGCTGCAGATCCTGGCTTGTAATAATCAGGAGCTTGATGATTTGATGACAGGTGAATATATGGAAAATCCCATGCTGGAATATACAGGATCCCAGCAGGAGGATTTTTTTACCAGTTTTGATGTGATGTGGGAAAAGAGTACTGTGCATACTTTGGATACAGCCAGCGGAGCGGATGAGCATGAGCAGAGAGGATATGATATCCTTTCCGATTCTTTTGATTTATTGAAAAAAGAAATTTTCATGCAGGTGGACTTTCAGACATGTACTGCCAAAGAGTGCCGGTTATACCGCCTGCTGATTGATTATTTGGACAGTTCCGGCTTTTTTCCATGGGATACGGATGAAATAGCCCATCTGATTGGATATCCTCAGGAGATCATTGAAAGATGTCTTAATGTACTGAGACAGTTTGAGCCAATCGGGATTTTTTCAAAAAATCTGTCAGAGTGTCTGCTTAAACAGCTGGAATATGAGGGATGTGAGGATCAAATACTAAAGACAATTGTAAGGGAGCATTTAAACAGTATATTAAAGGGACAATTAAGCCATGTGTCACGTACTCTGGGGCTGAGCACTGCTTCAGTCCGCAAATACCTTTTGCAGATTGGAAAGTTAAATCCACGCCCCATTATGAATGCTCAGGAAACCCAGACGCAATATATAGTGCCTGATCTTGTGGCTGCATATAAGGATGGCCAATGGGAAATTGCTGTAAATGACAATTGGAAAGGCCGGTATCAGCTGAACCAGGATTATATGAATATGATGATGAAGTCCAATGACAGGGAACTGGAGATATATTTCCGCAGCCATTTGGAGCGAGCCCGGTTCATGCTCAATTGTGTGGAGCGGCGGCGCACAACAATTCTAAACATTACAAGAGAAATTATTTACAGACAACAACCTTATTTCTTAAATAAAGGCGGGCTAAAACCAATGACAATGGAGCAGGTGGCTGAAGTGCTCCGCATTCATACATCAACTGTCAGCCGTGCCGTCAGGAATAAGTATCTGCAGTTTCAGTATGGAACGGTTCCAATGAAGGATTTGTTTGCTGCAAGCAGCGTTATCCAAAAGAATTCAGAGGAAGACTCCGTAACTGCTGTTTATGAGAAGCTGCGTGACCTGGTCAGGAATGAAGATAAATCAGCCCCATACAGTGATCTTTCCCTGGTTAGAGAGCTGGATCGGTACGGAATGCATATTTCCCGCAGAACAATTGCAAAATACCGCATGGAAATGGGGATTCCCAATTCAGATCAGCGCCGTTATTTTATGTAATAATGTTTAAATAATTCAATAAAAACTAATTATTTGGGTCAGGTTGAAATTTGACAGCAGATATGAAGTTACCCTTGACTAACCGATGTGGTACATGCTATTCTGATAAAACAACTAAAATACTCAACTGAGGGAGTAGTTAGCGCGGCTTTTTGCGTGGCAAGTCAACATACTGACCGTGAGGTCTGGCTTGTCTTAAAAAACGAGACTCATGTATGGTTTTTCCATGCATGGTCTTTTTATTTGACTCAGGCATGGTACAAACCATGCCTGAGTTTTTTTGTTGGGATTACGGAAGGAGAATATACAATGAATGAATTTATGACAACAAAGGAGGCCCTGTTAAAACACCTCAAAACAGATTCTGCCTCAGGATTGACATCGCAGCAAGCAGAGGAAAACCGCCAGTTATATGGTTCTAATACCCTGACCAGGCAAAAGCCGGAATCATTATTCAGGCGTATATGGAAATCCTCTACGGAACCGATGATAATCATGTTGATTATGGCAGGGTTTATCGCCCTTGCCGTCAATATTTTTCGAGGGGTAACAGGCGGCGAAGCCGATTACCTGGAGTGTGTGGGTATTTTTGCCGCTATTTCCCTTTCGGTTATCATTACTGTTGTCATGGAAGGTAAAAGTGCAAAAGCCTTTGAAGCACTTTCTCAAATCAGCAACAACACAGTCATTAAGGCCATGCGCGATGGGAACACGGTCATGCTGGATCAGAATGAAATCGTGGCCGGAGATATTCTTTTGCTTTCTACCGGAGACAAAATTCCAGCAGATGGAAGACTGCTTGAAAGTGTGGGCTTAACTGCCGATGAATCGGCCCTGACAGGAGAAAGCGTACCTGCAAAAAAGGATGCGGAGTTTGTGGCAGCGGATGAAAAGCTCCCGCTTGCGGAACGGGCCAACATGCTATACTGTGGTAATTTTATCACAAACGGCCACTGCAAGATGGTTGCCACCTCTGTGGGTGATTCTACGGAGTTTGGTAAGATTGCCCGTGAATTGACAGAAACAAAGCAATCCAGTACTCCATTACAGGAAAAGCTGGCACGGCTTGGGAAGATCATCACAATACTTGGTGTGATCGCCGCTCTAACCGTCTTTATTGCACAGCTTATTTCCTTTGCTTTACAGGATGGGCTGGCATTGGAATCAGTCATGGAGGCATTTGTCACCAGTATTGTACTGATCGTGGCTGCTGTACCGGAAGGGCTGCCGACAATCGTGGCTGGAGATATCCTTTTGCTTTCCACCGGGGACAAAATTC
>JAEWRS010000423.1 GCA_023398855.1 Bacillota bacterium | reverse complement strand
GCAGTTCGTCCCTTGTCTGAGTTTTCTGGTGTTCATCCTCCATGCCCGGCAGAACCATTAATTCCATAAAACGCTTGATAAAAGTCGATTTTCCTGTTCTTACCGGCCCCACAACTCCAATGTAGATCTCTCCGTTGGTTCGGGCTTTGATATCATTGTATACGTTATAATTGTCCATAAAGATTCCCCCTTCTGTGCTGTTATACTATATGCGTGGGAGAAAGGATTATTCCCTTTTATTTTTCATGCAGCTTCCAGGACTGATCCATCTGATTCCGGCTTCCTTCTGCTATTCTGTTTAAACCGGCAATAATGGAAAAATGTAAGGATGGCAAAGCCGTTTTTACACTTCTTTTGCCATCCTTTACAATCTTGCTGTTCTGATTTTTATGGTTTTCTTATCATGCTTTTTGCATTTAAAATAGAACCTACCTGATTCGGTTAAACTCATTGGAAAAAGGCTTCATCACTTCGATAGCTACCCGTTCTATGGCCAATCCTCCGGTATAACGGTCCATAAATATCTCAAATCCGGCTGTATCCTCAGGATCCGGCCTTACCTGGTTACCACTCTCACCGGAAAATACCCGGTTTTCAAGATAATGCTCCAATGTTTCTCCTTCTTTCCTGTGGACCAGGTAAGAGGCCAGCAGAGCAATCCCCCAGGCTCCTCCTTCCCCGGCTGTGTCCATGACGGAAACCGGTACATTCATTGCCGCTGCCATCACGCTCTGCCCCACACCCTTTGTCTTAAACAGACCACCGTGGCCAAACAGTAAGTCCAGCTTTACCCCTTCTTTCTTAACAAGGATGTCCATACCTGTTTTTAATGCGCCTAAAGAGGTAAATAAGTGGACCCTGATAAAATTAGCCAGGGTAAACCGGCTGTCAGGCATGCGGACAAACAGGGGCCTTCCTTCGTTAAACCCGGTGATATGCTCCCCTGCTAAGTAACAGTAGGATAAAAGCCCTCCGCAGTCTTTTTCTCCTGTCAGCGCCAGATTATATAACACAGAAAACACCTGCCCGGCATCCGCCTTAAAGCCCATTTCATCCAGAAATTCTCCAAATAAAGATACCCATGCATTTAAATCCGAAGTGCAGTTGTTGCAATGTACCATTGCCACCAAATCTCCGGCAGGGGTGGTGACCAGGTCAATTTCCTTATAAACATGGGCCAGTTCTTTCTCCAGTACGATCATGGAAAATACGCTGGTGCCCGCAGATACATTGCCAGTCCTTGGCTTCACGCTGTTGGTTGCCGCCATTCCTGTTCCCGCATCGCCTTCCGGAGGGCAAAGAGGAATGCCGTACTTTAGCCGGCCGGAAGGATCCAGAAGTCGGGCCCCTTCCGGGGTCAGGCTGCCGGCATTTTCCCCTGCTGTTAATACCTTTGGCAGTATATTATGAAGCTCCCAGGAGTATCCGGTGTCTGCCGCCAACCGGTCAAACTGATCCAGCATCCGGCTGTTGAAATCCCTGGTGAGGATATCAATTGGGAACATCCCGGAGGCATCTCCTATCCCCAATACTTTTTGACCCGTAAGGAGCCAGTGAACATAACCAGATAAAGTTGTCATAAAACCTATATCCTTTACATGGTCCTCCTGGTTCACCATGGACTGATATAAATGAGCAATGCTCCATCTCTGGGGAATGGGATAGGCAAAAATTTCCGTCAGCCTGGCAGAAGCTTCTCCTGTTATGGTATTGCGCCAGGTCCGGAAAGGAGCAAGCTGCCTGTCATATTGATCAAACACCAGATACCCGTGCATCATACCGCTGATTCCAAGAGAGCCTAATACCTTTAGCTCCAGACCGTATGTGTTCTTTACATCCTCCGCCAGATTACGGTAGCAGCCGGTAAGCCCCTTTTTTACTTCCTCCAGGCTGTACGTCCAGACCCGGTCCTCAAACCGGTTTTCCCAGTCATAGCCTCCGCAAGCAAGAGGAATATGATTCTCCCCGATGAGCACGGCCTTGATTCTGGTGGAACCAAGTTCAATTCCCAGAGAAGTTCTTCCGTTTTCAATGGCTTCCCTGATTGCAGAAACATCCAAATCCATAAGTCGTCCTCCACCTACACAGTAAATAATGGCCATGCCATGTCAAGCGCTTCTTTGACCGCCGTGTATTTTTTAAATTTTTTCATATAAATTTTGTGTTTTTCCATATCCGGCATTACCTTTTTCTCCACATGAACCATATTCCGGGCCGCTTCTTCATAATCAGAAAATTGTCCGGCAGCCACAGTGGCAGCCATGGCACAGCCTAATGCTCCCAGTTCCTTTGCTTTAATCGTTTCAATGGGAATTCCCAGAATATCTGCAAACATCTGGACCCAGACAGGGGAATTCACGACTCCGCCTGCCATACGGATGGCCTCTGGTTTCTCCCTGACTTTCAGCAGATTATCAATGTGGGTTTTATGGGAAAAAACAACCCCCTCATAAACAGCTCTGATGATATGGGCATTTTTATGATAGGCAGTCAGTCCTACCAGACTACCCTTGCCCAAGGGATGGGCATTAGAGCTATATAGAAAGGGGAGGAAATATACGTCGCACTCTTCCGGAAGAACCGACCGGACCTGACGGCTTAAAAAGTCGTATTTGCTTTCATTCTCCTGTCTCCCGCTGAAATCAATCAGGTTCTCCATAAACCATTCTAAGTTTCCCGCTGAGGTGGCACTGCACTCCTCCAGAAGATAATATCCTGGCATGGCAAACAGAGAATTCATGGCAACCGGCCCATGAAGTACCGGTTCCGGCGCAATAAATTCATTGATGCTCCAGGTGCCTGCGATGGTGCAGAGTCGTTCCGGCTTTGTAATATCCATTGCAATGGCACAGGCATCAATATCAAACATTCCTCCGGCTACAGGTGTTCCTTCCAGAAGACCGGTTCTTTCAGCAACTTCACAAGTCAGCTTCCCGCACAGATCATAAGAATATTTAAGGGGAGCCAGCTTTTCATACACTTCTCCGATCCCATAGCTTTCCAAAAGCTCTCTGTCAAATACTTTATCCCGCACATTGAGAAGGCCTGAGCCGGAAATATCGGTGGCTTCACAATAGGCTTCCCCTGTAAGCCGGAAACGGATATAGTCTTTCACCGAAAACACCCACTGGATCTTGTCATAAACGTCTCTGTTATGATCCTTCAGCCATGCAAGCAGGGCCGCCTGCTGACAAGGCATCAGCTGCTGGCATATCCGCTCATATATATGGTCAAAAACTCCGTTCTTATACCACTTGTCCGTATATTCCCAGGCCCTGGTATCCGTGGATACGATACCCCTGTAAGCCGGACGTCCATCCCTGCCCCAGGCGTAGAGGCCTTTGCCATGTCCGCATACGGATACTCCAATGATATCAGCGGGATTGATACCGGCTTGTTCCACTGCCTTCTTCATGCAGAGAAGATTGTTTTCCCACAGCAGGTCCATATCCCGCTCCGTATAACCGGACTTAGGAGTTTCTATTGGCGTACTGGCTGAAAAAACACTGATTTCATTTCCCTTAAGGTCAAATAAGGCGGCTTTTGTCATTGTCCCTCCATTATCCAGACCCATTACATATTGTTTCATCTCACACCTCCTCTGCATAAGCAGCATCCAGGTACCCTTTTAAAAATAAATTATTCTTTTTCAGAGTCTCGCGGTAATCCTTTTCGCCTGTATACCAAAATTCCGCCACATACCGGTGGATCCCTAAATGCCTGGTCTTTTTAATGACTTTATCAAAATCCACCTGTCCCTCCCCATATGGGATCTCCCGGAACTTCCCAGGCAGCGTTTCCTTTAAATGAACCGAACAGATATGGCTGCGACCGCATTCTAAATCCCGGTATATGTCATCGGTCCCATTCCATATATTTCCCACATCAGGGTACACGGAAAGATAGGGCATTTTTGCCTGATCCACGTAATACATAGCTTTTTCAACCGTATTCATAAACTCATTTTCCATGGTTTCAAATCCAACGGTAACCCCATGGGCAGAGGCATATTCCATGCACAGCATTAAATTGCCCAGAAAATTTTCCCTGGTTTCTGCAGAGGATGTCTCCCCATAATAGCAATCATACCCCTGTGCCTGTATGATGCGTATTCCCATTTTTACAGCAAAATCCACACACTTTTTAAAAAGCTCCACAGCTGCTTGTGCCGCCCCGTCAAGAAGGCTGCCCAGCGGAAACTTTCGCTGGGCACTAAAGCAGATGGATTCAAACCGGATGCCGGTATCCAGTGAAAGGGATTGAAGCATGAGAATCTTTGCATCGCCAAAATCAAGGCGGTTGATTTTTTCTTCGGTTTCATCAATGCTCATTTCTATAAAGTCATATCCTGTTTCTTTCGCTGCTTTCAGCTTTTCTTCAAAGGACAAATCTCCTGGCATGCTTTTTTCGTATAAGCCTAACCGGTAAACGCCATGACTGTTCATAATCCTTCCCTTACCTTAGCAAAGCGGTTCATCACAATCCACATTGCTTCCTGATTAAAATTTAATTGCTACTTTAAAGTCGCCGTACTTGCCTCCGGCATAGTCAAACGCTTTTTCCCATTCTTCAATGGGGAATGTGTTTCTGATCACGCCGTCTGTCTTTAGCTTGCCGTTGGCTATGTTTTCGATGACAAAGGGATAACAGTATGGACTTAAGTGGGCACCAGCAATATCCAGTTCCTTCCGGTCACCGATGATTGACCAATCCACCGTGGCGGGTTCAGAAAACACGCTGAATTCCACAAAACGTCCCAGCTTTCTGATCATGGAAAGCCCCTGCACCACACTGGAAGGATGGCCTGTGGCCTCAATATAAATATCACAGCCATAGCCCTCTGTTAAATCCATGACCGTTTTTACTGCATCTGTTTTCCCTGGATTCAGCACCAGATCAGCACCAAATTCTTTTGCCTTTTCCAGCCTTTCGTCCATCATATCAAGGACAATCAGCCTGGCTGGGTTTTTCATGCGTGCATAGGTAACCATCCCAAGCCCCAGGGTTCCAGCCCCTGAGATTACCACAACATCCTCACAGCCGATTTCTCCCCGGTCCACACAATGCTTTGAGCAGGCATAGGGCTCGATTAAAAGCGCATCTTCAAAGGACATATCCTTTGGAACCTTATGTATCACAGAGCCCTTGGGATACCTTACATACTCTGCCATGCCACCGTTATTGGTGTGCTGGAAACCGAAAATATCATGAGGCTGGCACATCCAGTAGCGGCCTGATTTACAAAATCTGCATTCACCGCAGGGCTTGATCTGGTCCGCAGTCACGCGGTCACCGATCTGGAATTCTTTCACATTTTCACCCAGTTCAACAATTTCTCCTAAAAATTCATGGCCAGGAATAAAGGGCGGTTTTACCCATGAGGGCTGGACCTCGTTTCCCCAGAACATGGCTGCTCCGTGACTGCATTTTAAATCTCCTGCGCAGATTCCGCAGCCTTCGGTCTTGATGATCATGTCATCCGGACCGCATTTTGGTGTTGGATAAGCTGGTTCAAAACGGTAGTCATCTTTGGAATAGGCAACAAGTGCCTTCATTGTTTTAGGAATACTCATCTTAAAATCCTCCATTCTTTTATACCCGGATTCGGTCCCCGGTGTTCACATCAAACAAATGGGTCTTTTCTGAGTTGAATTTCAGATAAACCTCATCGCCTTTTTCGTAATACACATCATCTGTTGTGGTAATGCTTAACAGGCTGTCACCCACTCTTAAGCTGATCCTGCGCTCATCACCCATATTTTCATATACTGTAACAGGTACCGGCGTACTGGTGGCCGGATCCTGGGAAATCAGAACATCCACGGGCCGAACCCCCAGAGTCACCTTCAGCCCCTCACTGACTGCAGCCATATAACGGTCAGGTACCAGAACTTTTAAACTGCTGTTTTCGAATGTAAAAAAATACCTTTTTCCTTCCATCTTGATGACCGACGGCATTAAATTCATGGGAGGTTCTCCGATAAAACCGGCTACAAACTCGTTGGCCGGATCATCGTATACCTCCAGGGGAGTTCCCATCTGCTGGAGCTTCCCTTCCTTCATAATAACAATCTTATCTGCCATGGACATGGCCTCAATCTGGTCATGAGTCACAATAATGGTCGTGCATTTGATCTCATGATGCATCCGTTTTATTTCCTGCCTGAGCATCTGCCTCATTTTCCCGTCCAGATGGCTTAAAGGCTCATCAAGAAGCAAGAGCCCCGGGCGCCGTATAATGGCCCTGGCAATATTGACCCGCTGCTTCTGTCCGCCTGACAGAGCAGCCGGTTTCATGAGCAATAAATCTTCCACCTTAAGGAGAGGGGCGACCCTGTCAATCTCTTTTCTGATTTCCTCTTCTGTCTTTTTCTTTGCCCGCATATTAAAAGCCAGGTTCTCATACACAGTCAAAGGCGGATACAGGGCATAATCTTCAAAGGCCAGACCAATTCCACGGTCCTTGGGAAGCAGATGATTGATGCGTGTTTTGCCGATGTATACGTCTCCGGAAGTAATCTCCTCTAAGCCTGCCAGCATCCGTAACGTAGTGGATTTTCCGCATCCGGAAGGTCCCAGGATCCCAATGAATTCCCCATCTTCACAACGAAACGAAAGGTCATTGACGGCGTATCCGTTTGCTGCCTTTTTCTTCTCCTTATTGTCATACTGCTTATAGATATTTTTAAGTATCAGCTCCGCCATATTATTGACCTCCGTTTTGACTCATTGCTTCGTATTTCTGTATTCCTGCTCTTGTAATCAATTCCTTTGAGAGATGGTCAAAATAGAGAGCATTTGCCATATTGAATTTTAAATAAACCTCCTGGTCAATGGAAGCTCTGGTGTCATTGGGGGCTACCACCTCTAATTTGTGTTCACCGGCAAGAACCGTCATGATAACCTTGTTTCCAATGGGTTCATTGGCATAAACTGAAGCTTTGATCCACGAACTGTCCTGCTTTTCAAAACAAAAGGCAATGTCACTGCCCCGGATCCCCACA
>JAEWRS010000399.1 GCA_023398855.1 Bacillota bacterium | reverse complement strand
GTCATAAGGCGTGCGGCAGCTGTGTAAGATCTTTGGTATTGCATAAGACTGATTCCTTCTTCATCTAAGGAAACGCCGGAAACGGAATCCTTGCTGTTGGCAGTCTGTTTAAGAACTGATACATTGTTTTTGAGGATTACTTTATTAGCTGCGCTGTCAATACCCTGCATATTCTCCAGGTTGGAATAGCACTGAGAAAAATTCCCCGTGTAGTAACTGATGGATTTGGACTGAGGTTTGCCGTTGCTGTCCAGATAATTATATTCGTATTTAAAATCTCTTTCATCAGTCAATGATTTTACCATCTTAACAATGTTGTCGTTGGCAGTTGAACCAGCGTTTTCATCGTGAGAGGATATGATATGGATGGTGTTGTTCATCCAATCATCAGAGATTTTGATATTGCTGGCTGTAAAAATCTTACTGCCGTCAGAGGTTTTAAATAAGTCAAAATTCTTGATATTAAGTGGATCTGCTTTGTAGGTTAGAACAAAAGCTGTTCCATCCGCTGCTTTAATACTGCTGTTAGTTATTTTAGTTCCGGCTGCCAACGTATCATTGCTGGTCCAGGTCAGCTTTCCTGAGCCGGCCTGGTAAGTCCAGGCACCGGCAGTAACATCGCCGTTTACCGACATGCTGGCTGCATCTTTATTTAACCTGGCAGTCAGATTTGCTAAACTTCCTTCAAGGCTTGAGCCGACTGCAATCGTGTCGTCGGTACCGTCACCAAAGGTATAAGTTTGTCCGTTGATGGATATTTTTTCTTTGCTTAAGAAGTTTCCTGTTGAATTTAAAAAGCTTATACTATAATCAGCTTTTTCAGAACCAGTACTGGTTAATTCATTGGCTGCTCCTGCAGTGGGAACGGAAGCTGCTCCTGTATAAGGAAATGTATTTGTATTTAGCCTGTTAAACGTCTCAGCAAAGGTCTGAACAAAGGAATTAAATGATTTTTCATAATAGCCGATACCCCTGATATCAGTTCCAGGATCCTCAAGTTCACCGGATCTGTTCAACATATCAACCTGACCCTTTAGGGTGCCATCCTTGAGATAATCGGTTATATCTGTTTTCAAAGTAGTGACATCAACATTGGCAGGAAAATCGCTGGCAGGGATAAGTGATATGGAAACAGTTCCGTCGTAATTGCCGCCCATCCCCTTATTCCGTTCCATTGATATCTTTGCAGAATTTTCGCCATGCTCGCCGGCAGTAAGATTGTATACCATTCCGTCTGAGCCGGTGAATTTTACCACCGGATAAGTAAGCCTTGAGTCATTGGCTACGGACACTTCTTTGTAGGAAACACTGATAGGAAGATAGGAAGCCAGTTCATCCAGTTTTAAGTTTCTCTGATCCTGAAGCTCAAGGGCAGGATTACCAAGAACCTGGCTGTTCCATATGGCGCCGTTTAATTCTCCAAGATCGGAAAGAAGTCCGTTAACCGTGGGGATATCGGCTTTTTCCAGACCATTGATGGTTCCCTCCCTGACATTGCTTAGGTCCGCTGATTTTTGATGAATATAATTTAAGAGGACCTGACAGGTGGAACGGACAATGCTGTCAAATTCGCTGTTGTTTGCTCTGGAGGACAACTGATCCAGGCTGCTGCTAAAATCACTGAGGGCTTTTTTCAAAGCAGTCTTATCCGTTTCATCAAAAATATTTCCCAACTGATCCAGAGCACCCTGGTGAGCATCTGCTGTTCCGACCTTGGCAATCTGATTCCGGTACTGGACATCTAGAAATGGGTCACGTATTTGGGAGATGCCGGTGATTTCAACGCCAAAACCGATTTTAGAAGCAGGTCCGGTGCTGACATAATCGCGGCCTTTTAAATTCAGGCTTACAAGGTCCACCCGCTGCTTGGTATAACCTGGGGTGTTGATGTTTGCTATATTCTGTCCGGTTACATCCAAGGCACGCTGGCTGGCACTCATTGCAAGCTGGGCCACGGTAAAACCGGAAAATGTAGATCGTGTCATAATAGACCCTCCCACTTCGCTTTATCGGTAGTAGTATCATTCTGGGAATTGTTAATCTCTTTATTTATCATGTGAAGGTTAATTTCAATCATAGAGCGGGCACTTTCGTTGATCTCCTGAAACTGCCGGACCTGATGCGTCAATGAGTCGAAAAGCTTCTTTAACTGGCTGCGCTCTGGTTCTGATGCTTTGGTAAGAATCTGCTGGAATGTATCGTTTTTCCAGCCAAGCTCTTCCTGGCAGGTCTCCCGCTTTTTATCAAGGCCTCTCAGCTTCAGTATAGCGGCCTGTTCCTGATTCATGCAGTCTTCTACATGAGTAATCCTGTTTTTTGCCACAGCCTCCAGCTTTGACTGTTCAATGACCATCAGTTCCTGAAACAGCCGGATCAAATCTTCTATCACAGAAATAAAATCATTCATGGAAATCTGCTCCTTTGTATAAAAGAATCCTTTCAGCAATCTTATTGGCATCTACCTGATAAGTCCCATCGTCAATCCTCTGCTTTAAGCTGTCCAGTTTTTCGGCGGAAGGAGGCTGCTTAACTTCTTTCATAAGGAGACTTTTTATGTCGGCAGCAAACTTGGAATCCATGGCCTCAAAAGAAGCGGAGCGGATGGTAATTGCATCATAATTATTTTTTACGGATTCCGAAGTACTGATTCCAGACTGATCCTGATTTTGTCGCATGGAGGATGTATTGTACAGCGTATTGAAATAGTTCGGTGAAATACGCATGGAGTAACTCCTTTCTAAGAGCTGAAAATGCAGTTGTTTCTATGCTACATTTATAATATCGTCATTTTAAAAAAAATATTAACTTTCCAACGGACAATTTCTCAAATTAAAGGGAATATAAGTGTTTAAGCAATATACTGGAAATGTTGGAGCAGGAAGCCTGCACGGCAACGGCTCCTATGTTATAGGCAACCATAGGCATTCCATAGACAACACAGCTTTCTGCATCCTGACCGATGGTAAAGGCACCTTTTTTCTTCATTTTAAAAAGTCCGTCAGCCCCGTCACGCCCCATGCCGGTCATGATAATTCCCACGGAGGAAGCCCCGGCCGTATCGGCCACCGATTGAAACAGCACATCAACGGAGGGACGGTGCCCGCTGACCTTTTCCCCGGAATAACAATTCACCGTATACCGGCTTCCCGTACGGACCACTTTCATCTGAAAATCACCGGGAGCGATGAGCACCTGGCCTCTTTCCCCCACATCTCCGGTCCGTGCCTCTTTTACGCGCATCTGGCATAGATGATTCAAACGGTCTGCATACATTCTTGTAAATCCTTCCGGCATATGCTGAGTGACCACAATCCCCGGAGTATCAGGGGGAAGATCCTTTAAAACCTGCAGTGTGGCTTCGGTTCCTCCTGTAGAAGCACCTATTGCGATAATGGTATTGCCGGCATTAAGGCTAAAAGGTCTTCCGACTGCAGCCGTTTTTTGGGAAAGCACAGGTGAAGGAGCTGCTCCAGGCACTTTGATCCTGGCACGGGAAGCAATAAATATTTTGCTTACTAATGTATTTAAAAAGGTAGCAGCGGTGTTGCTGGCTGACATATCAGGCTTCCTGACAAAATCCACAGCACCGGCTGAAAGCGCCTCAAATACATTTAAATTAAGAGATGACACCAGGATGACGGGCACCGGATATCTGGGCAAAAGTTTTTTTACAAAGTCAATGCCGTTTAACCTGGGCATCTCCACATCCACAGTGATTACATCAGGTTTTAAAGCCGGTATCTTTCGCTCTGCATCAAAGGCATCTATGGCATATCCCACGACTTCTATCCGGGGATTCTGGGATAGGTTATCGATCAGTACCTTGCGAAACAGCAGGGAATCATCTACTACAAAAACTCGGATTTTTTCGTTCATAATCTACTCCATTCTACGCGGGTAATATAAGCGCATACAGGAATATGTAAAAGGCTTTACATATTCCTGATATTTAATTATAAATCTGTGTAATATAAAATCCATTTGCGAAAAAGGTTCAGGCAAATAGATTTTATATTACACAGATTATTCTTTTCGGTATGTCGCGGGCATTAAGTACTTATAAGGTGTTTTTTCCTTATTAATTGTCTCAGAATGTCCAATAAGGAGATAGCCTCCCGGCGCGGTGGCTTCATAGAAGCGCTGGATTAAAGCATCCTTTGTGCCCTGATCAAAATAGATCATTACATTTCTGCAGAAGATAACATCAAACTTCAGCCGGAAGTGAATGGGGTCCATGAGATTAAAGGTCTGGAAAATTACGTTTGATTTAATCCCAGGGGCTACAGAATAGATGCCTTGTTCCGAAGTTTTAACAAAATATTTGGCTTGCCAGGAAGGAGAAAGATTTTTCAGTGAATCTTCGTCGTATACCGCTTCCTTTGCTGCTCTTAAGGCATTTTGGGAAATGTCGGTAGCCAGAACCCGGGTATCCCAGAGGGCGGCTTGCGCCCCCAGGGTTTCCTTGATGATCATGGAGATTGTATAAGGCTCTTCCCCGGAAGAGCAGCCGGCACTCCATATGCTTAAAACCTTGTTTTTCTTGGTACTCAGCAAATACGGGAGTATGGTATCCCGGAAGAATTTAAAATGAGCTTCCTCCCGCATAAAGTAGGTGTAATTTGTTGTAAGTTTGTTTAACATGATTTCTAAGTCTGAAGGGTTTTTTGATGAGATGATATGGTCTATGTAATCCGTAAAGGAGGTATATCCCAGGGATAGGATTGTGTTTGATAACCGTCCCATGATCAACTGCATCTTTTTTGACAGATCAATTCCGTAATTTTTTTTCACGAACTGAACCAGCCGCATAAAGTCTTGCTGCGAAAGTGTTAACATAAATGTCGTCCTTTACGAGTTATTAACTAAAGTTTCACAATCCAGAAGCAGGACTACATGATTGTCCGGCAAGGATATCATGCCGCTTACCAGTTCTTCCCTGTTGCTGGCAGGAACAGGAGAGATGCTGGAATAATCAATATCCAGTACCTGCTCCACGGCATCCACAATGACTCCTATAAAAACGGAATCAACATTAAGAACGATGACACAGGTAGTATTGGTATATTCAATAGCCGGTTTGCCGAGTCTTAGGCGGATATCAATAATTGGTACAATCTGACCTCTTAAGTTGATGATACCCTTTACATAGCTGGGCATCATGGGCATGGGAGTAATGGCATGGTTGGTAATGATCTCAATGATATAATTCGTGCTTACACCAAAAATCAGGTTATCTGTGCGAAAAGTCAAATAGCGTTCCATAGCTTCTGAACCGCTGGAAATAAAATCTTCTGTAGTAAAATGATCTGCACCAGACATCGCTGTCTGTGTATTCTCTGCTGACATTTGTATTCCTCCAATTCCCTAATTAGTATTGTTTATGTGCTGCAGCATACAGATTTAAAACGTCTAATATGATGCTGATATTGCCGTCACCAAGAATGGTGCATCCGCTGATTCCTGAATCTTTGATGTTAAAGCTGTTTAAATATACAGGCAGAGGCTTTACGACCACTTGCTGTTCTCCTAATAAGTCATCTACAAAAAGGCAATAGGACTTGTCCCCTGATTCCACCCATACAAGAATTCCATCTTCAATACTGGTGATTTCTGTCTCAATGTTGTATAGCCTGTGAATGCGGACGATCGGATAGAACTGGTTCATGCAACGGATGATCTCGTTGCCTTCCGTATCGTAGATCACATCTTCATTTTTCACCTTAAAGGACTGGCGGATGTTGGCGATTGGGATAGTAAAGACGGATTTTCCAACTGAGATTTCCATTCCGTCTACAATGGCCATGGTAAGGGGGATTTTTAAAGTGGTGCACATACCTTTGCCCAGTTCACTGGTGATGGTGATGGTACCGCCTATATTTTCCACATTCTTCTTCACCACATCCATACCCACGCCACGCCCTGAAAACTCCGTAACCACTTCGTTAGTAGAGAAACCGGGTGCCAGAAGGAGAGCCAGGATCTCTTTATGGGTATATTCACTTTCAGGCTTTGTCAGAACGCCGTTTTTCTTTGCTTTTGCCAGAACTCCCGCAGTGTTGACACCACGTCCGTCATCGGTGATGGAGATGATTACTTCATTGGTCGTATGGCTTGCAGAAAGAACCAGCTCTCCCTGAGGATTTTTCCCTACGGCAATACGTTCTTCGGCAGTTTCCTCAATCCCGTGATCCATGGAATTGCGGACAATATGCATGATAGGATCACCGATGCTGTCAACGATGGATTTATCTACTTCCGTATTTTCGCCGATAATGGTCAGGCGCACATCCTTTTTGAGCTTTTGCTTCATATCCCGGACAATTCTGTTCATTTTCTGGAACACGCCGGATATGGGCACCATGCGAAGAGACATGACGATATCCTGCAGATCATCCGTTAGTTTGCGAAGCTGTCTGGTAGCCTTTAAAAAACTGTCTAAGTTCTTTAAGTTCTGGATCTCCGGGGAAGAGGTCACCATGGATTCCGTAATGACGATCTCACCTACGATTGCCACTAAGTTATCCAGCTTTGTCAAATTCACACTGATTAAATTCTGCTTACTGGGCATCTGGTGTCCGGCACTTGCGACAGGAGTATTTGAAGCGCCCGCTCCTTCTTGACCTGAAACAGAAGAGGACTGTACATCTTGATTTTCCATAGGAACTGCAGCTTTGGCGCGCACATTTTCAATCAGTTCATAGGAACGGATATTATTTAAGTTATTGATTTGGGAAATTGCCATGTCCGCATCTTTGCGGGAACCAAAGGTTAAATAAAAGCCTTTCTCAATGATGGCAGTGCTGCTCTGGCTATTGGTTTCCACATCCGCCGGAAAGTAATTAAATTCCAGTCCGGATTCTTTTAAGGTGCTTATAAGCATAAAGGCCCGGAGATTCTCCATTCCGCAGCCCTCATCATAAAAAATCCTTAAAAAGAAAGGAGACTTATCATCAGGACATTCTGCCAGATCCAAGCGGATATCGTTGAGGTTGACTGAAGGAACTATGGGTGCGGGAGCTGCAGACTTATGTACTTCCCTGGGTTCCAAAGCCTTTTTGTTTTTTTCTGCGTGACTGCTCTCATTATTATCCTTACTGATTTTTTTCAGGAAACTATTAATTTCCTGGGTGAGATTGTCGACATTATCACTAAGTGGCTCATTGTTTTCTACTTTTGAAACCTCAGCCCGAAGCATATCAGTGGAACGGAACATTAAGTCAAAAAGGGTGCTTTTGTGAGAACTGTCAAGGGATTCCAGGCCATTCTCACGGATAAAAAAGAACAGGTCTTCAATGTGGTGGGCAATCTGCATCAGGGAAGTGAACTCCATCATTGCGGAAGAACCCTTGACGGTGTGCATGATACGAAAGATTTCGTTCACATCATCCACCGTAAAATCCCCAGCCTTTTCAGCTTCTATCAGCAGTTCATC
Source organism: Bacillota bacterium (assembly GCA_023398855.1). Lineage (GTDB taxonomy): Bacteria > Bacillota > Clostridia > Lachnospirales > Lachnospiraceae > Lacrimispora. The sequence goes on along the minus strand of JAEWRS010000399.1, from coordinate 95 downwards.
CAATTGCTCCAGAAGAGAATTGGTTTCAAAGAGATACATATCAAGCATATTTTCCATGCCGTTATCCATAATATTTACACCGCCTTGTTTAGTTT
>JAEWRS010000305.1 GCA_023398855.1 Bacillota bacterium | reverse complement strand
AAAAGATAATATTTCACTCCGTATTTCATAGCCTGTTTTGCATATTCAAAATCATTGTACCCGGATAGAAGGATAAAGGTAATATTGGAATCGGATTTCATGGAACGTTCAATCAGGTCCAGGCCATTTAAGATGGGCATCCGAATATCAGTAATCACCACATCCGGGTAATCATCACAGATGATATCGTAAGCCTCCATCCCATTCTTAGCAGTGGCGATGAGCTTATAGCCGATGGACTCATAGTCGATCATTTGGGAAATAGCCTCTCTTATAATCTGTTCGTCATCTACAATCATCAGTCTCAGCATATCAAATCTCCTTTCCTTATTACTGTCCACGCTTTTTGGACATAGAGGTATCCCCGCAGGGGGCTTCCTTTGGAATGGATAGCATTACTACTGCCATATCCTTTTCGTTGTAAAATTTCAGGCCATAGTGTTCCCCATAGAGAAGCTTTAACCGGGAATGAATATTGGTCAGACCCACACCTGAACCTTGGGGTCTGATCTCCTTTTGCCTGATTTTTTCCAAAAGGTCTGATTCAAACCGGGAACCGGTGTTTGAGACCCGGATTTCATAATCTTGCTCCATTTCTTCGATGACCACCTGTATCCTGCACATCTCATCCGTATCTTCCATGGCATGCTTTAGGGCATTTTCCACCAGTGGTTGAATGCAGAGCTTTGGAACGGAAATATGGGTAATGTTCCCTGGAATTTTAAGCTCAAAATGAAGCCTGTCCTTAAAACGGATTTCCTGGATGCGGATGTAATTATCCAGCACTTCCAGCTCATCTTTCAGAGGAATAATATCCTTTTGTCCTGCTATGGAGGCCCGGAACAGGTTTCCAAGGGAACGGACCATGACAGAGATGTCTTCGGCTCCATATTTTTGGGCCATCCAGTTAATCGTATCCAGAGTATTATATAAAAAATGAGGATTGATTTGCTGCTGGAGCATTTTTATGGTGGAATCTCTGAGGAGCAGCTTCTTATCATAGTTCTCATCTCTCAGAACCTTGACACTGTGGGTCATTTCATCAAAGCTTCTGTGAAGCTGGCCGATTTCATCCTGCCGGTTTTCATAGTCATAGCATTTAACGTCGCATGCAAGAGATTCCCCGCTGCCAAACTTCTGGATTTTTTCAATCAAATAGTCCAGGTGGCGGAAAATATGGCGAAAAATCAGGTTCACATAGGTTGCGGTAATAAATATGATAAAAACAGTAAAGAGAATAATCTGAAGGCTCACAAACTGGATTCTGTAAAAAAGCGGATCATAATCTCTGAAGTAAATAAAATCCCAATCCACAAGGGGAACATGACCGGAAATTATGAATTCCTTTTTATTATCCAGAGTGGTAATGAGGTAGGCGTTTTCCTGCTGATTGCTGTATGCAATAATTTCCCCGCAATATGAATCGTGATAGGCGGTTGCAGGGTAGATTCTCTTATTTCCTGACAGCAGAATGAAATTAGAGTCTTCCACAACGCTTCCGGCACTTTTTAAACCATCCTCAATCATTCGTTCCATGTTCACCGTAATGTATAACCCGGCCAGCTTTTTCAGGCTTAAGTACTTCAGTTTTAAAATCTGCCTGGCACATACCGTGTCATTTCCCGGTTCAATGCCAGGAGACCAGATTGCTTTTCCTTTTAGATCGCTGGTTGTCTTGTCAAGCTCCTTTAAGTCGAATTTAAGGATCTCGTCTGAACTTCCCATGCAGATATTTGTCCCGTCTGATAAAATAATATTAATGGATTTGATATATTTGCTACGGTAAACATAGGAATAAAGCTGCTGATAAATTTCCTGTCTTGCCTGGGCCCGGCGGTTACTGAAGGGTTTCTCTGTCAAAAATACCAGATTGTCCTGAATAATGGGATCTCCGATCATGTTGTATGATATCGTTTGAATCAGCTGTGTTTCCGATTCCAGATAAGTAGTCACACGATTTAAGGAATTGGCATGGGTGAGGTACAATTCTTCATTATAGCGGGAGGTGAGAATCCTGATGCTGATAAGGAAGGTAATACAAACTGCCAGTAAGACCAGGAGAAAAATGGACAGAATTTTTTTATATAGTGACAAATTGTTAAACCAGATGGTACACTGCTTCATAATCACCAATCCTTTCCTAGGTAATCGTATTATATAGTAAATATACAAAAAAAGAAATTGAAAAACAGCTAATCATTACAGAAACTCGTTTTTTTAATCATAAAAAGCCATATTTTGTCTTTACCATTGTGCATATTTGCCATAAGATGTGCTTATCAAAAACAAAGGGAGGTATTACAATTGAGAAGAAGATTATTTGCAACATCACTTGCTGCGCTTCTTGCAGCAGCAACTTTGACAGCCTGTGGTTCTAAAGCAGTAAGTCCAGATACAACCACCGCAGGATCAGCCACGACAGCAGCGTCAACCACGAAAGCAGAGGGGAAAACTCAGGGAGCATCAGGGGATAAGGTAACCTTAAATGTTTGCTGGTGGGGAAATCAGACTAGAAATGATGTGACAAAAAGAGCTGCGGATTTGTATATGAGTCAAAATCAAACGTGGAAATCAAGGTGGAGTTTACCGACTGGGGCGGTTACTGGGATAAGCTTTCCGCCATGGCAGCAGGCGGCAATTTACCTGACATCATCCAGATGGATTACTCTTATCTGAATCAGTATCAAAAGAGCGGCCAGCTAGCCAACTTATCTGAATTTATCTCCAGCGGTACCATTAATACGTCCAAGATTCCGGAGAGTATTATTAAGAGCGGTTCGATTGATGGAACATGCTATGCACTCAGCTTAGGAAGCAATGCACCTTTAATGGTTTATGATAAAGCCATTGTAGAAAAGGCAGGAGTGACGATTCCTGAGCAGATGACTTTTGATGAATTGTATGATATTTCTAAAACCATTTATGAAAAGACCGGAGTGAAAACAGTTTATGACGGTTGGGTCAACATGCTGCAGATGACAGCAAGAACCAATGGCTCCCATATATTTGATGAGTTAATTGCCGGAAAAGAAGATTCTACGAAAATTCATTTTGCAAATGTAGAAAAATTCCAAAAAGCAGAGTTTTCCATTGCACCAGATATTCTGGTTGAAAAGAATCCGGATAACATTGAAACAAAGCCAATTGTAGATGAAACCACATGGAATGACTTTCCATATTCCAACCAGTTCATCAGTCTTTCCAGTGCAGCGGGAAGAGAGCTGGAGGTAACCATGGATCCTGTTTTACCAAATGGTGTACAAAATATGTATTTAAAGCCAAGCCAGTTTTTCTCCATTGCTGAAACATCCAAGAACAAGGAGGAAGCGGCTAAGTTCATCGACTGGTTTACCAACAGTGTGGAATGCAATGAGATTCTCATGGCGGAAAGAGGGATTCCGGTTAATACAGAAGTAGCAGAAGCCATTAAACCAAAAGTAGATGCTGTTGCCCAGAAAGTATTTGACTATGTAGCAAAGGTTTCTGAAATTGCGGTTCCGATTGATGAACCAGATCCATCTGGAAAAGGTGAAGTGGAGGCCTTGGTTAAGAGTGTGGTAGAAGCCATTCGTTATGGTGATACATCCGCTGAGGATGCGGCAGCCAGCTTTGTGCCTGAAGCGAAAAAGATTTTGGAAGAAGCAGCAAAATAGTGACAGAAAGGTCTGGAGGGAATTAAGATGAAGAACAATCAAATGATCCCCAAAAGAAAAAAATCATTTTCCCAGGTAATGAACACACCGAAGGTTGCAGGATATGTATTTATCCTGCCCTTCATTATAGGCTTTCT
>JAEWRS010000301.1 GCA_023398855.1 Bacillota bacterium | reverse complement strand
TTTCCAGAAAGGTATGGAAGCAATTGCTCCAGCCACTCTTCCCCTTCGTTAAATGCTGCTTCCATGGCCACGGAGCTAAATGCATTGTTTCTGTGAATATCTAAATTCATCCAGAATTTGTCAAAGGCTGCTTTCATATCCTGGCTGGGGAAAACATTGGTTGATGCCTGCAGTCCTGCAAGATTAAAGGTCTTTGTGCCGGAGATGCAGCTAATGACATGATCTCTGGCCTCATCAGAAATCATGGCCGTTGGAATATGTTTTTTTTCATGAAACACCAGATCAGAGTGAATTTCGTCAGAAACCATCAGTACGTCATTGGCATAACAAATTTCAAACATTTTCTGCAGCTGCTCTTTTGTCCAAACAATACCAAGAGGATTATGGGGGCTGCACAGAAGAAAAATTTTCACGTTGGGATCTTTTGCTTTTTGCTCAAAATCTTCAAAATCAATGGTCCAGCCTCCCTCCTGTTCAAGCAGCTGGTTTTCAACCACCTTTCTTTCCCATGCTTCTGTAATATCATAGAATTCTGAATACACAGGAGTCTGAATCATAACAGAATCTCCTTTGTTTGTGAACACTTTAATAATAGAAGACATTGCCGGTACCACTCCCAGGCTCCAGCTCACTTTCTCTTTTTCAATCTTCCAGCCGTGTCTGCGAAGCTGCCAGCCAAGTATCGCGTCAAAATACGTGTCAGGACGATATGTATATCCCCAGATTCCTTCTCTTGCTTTCTCCACACATGCATCAATGATTGGCTGTGCAGTCTGAAAATCCATATCAGCAACCCAGAGCGGAATCACATCCATGGTGCCAAACTTTTTCTGCCTCTCATCGTACTTTCCTGCGCGGTTTTTACTTCGGTCATTTACATAGTCAAAATTGTATTTCATAAAAAACTCCTTTCCGTTTTATACTTCTATAATAAAGCAACGCATGTGCCAACTTTTCTTCTTATGAAAAACGATTAATAAAAACGTAGAAAAGACCTGTTAATGCACCTCTTCTACGTTTATTCTTTTTGCACTCCTTGTAGCATTTTAGCGAAAAATATAATGCCCTTTTCTCTGGTCGCAAATTGGTTGTTAATTGGTTACAAACAAGTGTTTATCTGGTTGTGTCACTGATTGTATATTGCATCAATTGGTAATCCAATCGATTCCCTCTTTGGTGATATTGCTTCCGCCTCTTCCCTTTTTAACAGTAACATAGCCATTTGCCTCTAATCTGCCTAATATTTTACGCACCTGTGGCTGAGTTAACTTTATTTCACGCATTTGCGCCTCCAGCAGAATTCTTTCCCTTCCAATGGATCGTCCTGTGCGCTCTGCCTCATAAATAATTTCAAGGATCACCCGCTCTTGTTGTGTAGGCATATGCAGGATATCTTCATATCTGAAAGGCTTTACTAATGCCTGCACATTCCGTTCTCCGTCTCTGTCCCAATTTGTCTGCTTCCTGTTATTACGTATACCAATAACAGGAGGAAGGTCATCCATTGTTATTACCATATGGCCGGTGAAACACAAATAATCTACAACATTACGCAGCTCCCGGATATTTCCCGGCCAATCATAATTGCGAAACAACTCTTTGATATCATCACTTAATTGAAATCTTCCCTGAAGCTCTTTCCGAAAGCGATCCAACATTAAAAATACATCTTCCGCTCTCTCCCGAAGGGGCGGAATTAACACGGGCAAGGCATTCAGTCTGTAATAAAGATCCTGCCGGAAGGTGCCCTTTGCCACCTTTTGTTCCAGTTCCTCATTGGTTGCAGCTACAATCCGCACGTCAACATGGATAATTTGATTTCCGCCAACCCGCATGATCTCACGTTCCTGCAGAACACGGAGAAGCTTTACCTGAAGCGCCGGACTCATACCCTCTACTTCATCTAAAAACAAAGTCCCCTGATGGGCGAATTCAAACAGACCCGGGCGGCCTCCTTTTTTAGCGCCTGTAAAGGCTCCTTCTTCATAGCCAAACAACTCACTCTCTAATAAGTTTTCTGGCATGGCCCCACAGTTAATTGCTACAAAAGGATGGTCCCTCCGCTTTGATGCGTTATGCACGGAGTGGGCAAATAATTCCTTACCGGTACCGGTTTCCCCTATTAACAAAACCGGAGAATCTGTAACAGCCATTTTATTTAAAATTAACTTAGTCTTTAAAATGGCCTCAGACTCTCCAATCACATCATCAAAGCAATATTTAGCCCGATGTCCCTGGCCTTTTTTCATTAATTGGACCCGCAGCTCATTCTGACGCCGCTCCATTTCATTAAACTTCTGCAAAATGGCAAATGCACCCACACAGGTATCCCGCCTTAGCACCGGACGTACATAAAGGCTTACTAAATTACCAGCAACTCTTACAACCCGGGGGCTGGTTTCCTTTTTATCCTTTAAACATTTCTGAAACGGTATGTAGGGAAACACTTCCTCCCCTGCCTTTGATATGCCGAAATTTTCAGGTACCCGGGTGATATCGGCGGCATTTTTGTTGACCGCATAAATTTCTCCATGCTCGTTTACTGCGATTACGCCCTGATCAAGTACTTCCATGAGGATATCAAACTGACTCTCCAATCTCCTGGAACGGCTAAACATCTCATCAAAATAATACGTATTGGTACAGACCGACTCCTGATAGCGCTTAAATGCAGCTTCTTCCAGCATATCGTCAAAACCAAGCCGGAATGCCGCTTCTATCATTGTATCAGACGAACAGGTTCTCTGTCCCAGGTTTATGATTGTGGATATTCCATCTGGTACATACCGTTCTTCATCAGGGGTGACGGCAATTTCTGCCAGCTCAGTCAGCTTGCTTCCGGGAGCATAGAGAATAAATTTTAAATGAGTGATTCCCAGCTGTTCCAGCTGCGTCACTGCCTCTCTTGCCATAACCTCAGTAATATTAACGTAAAGAACTTTCGTACCTTTTGGTATCTCTTCCAGACGGCGGACCGCCTCTTTTAAATACGTAACCTGAATTTCCATCCTCTTTGCTTCAGACGGAATATACCGGTCAGGATCCCCCATGGCGTCAAAGGCATCTGTTGAACCCATATACAAATCGCAAGATTCCATATTTGCTGCCGTTCCATCCATCATGCTGTAGTTTCGTACAACAGCCCGTTCCCCAAATACCGACCGGACCTGCCTGGCATATGCTTTTCCGGCAAATGGATCCAATGCAATTACCGCAATACTCTTCTTCATGCTTTACCTTCCTGTGACAAAACAAAAAAATCCGGTTTCACCTCAAGCTGTTTTCCTGTTCCTGTTGTTTCCAGTATAGCACAGCAAAAAAATCTGGTAAAGACAGTACCTCAGTATTTTTCCCGGCATGTTTTAAAGCCCAGTGTCCTGACCGGTCAATCACGGTTATACCACCACACCCTTTTTCAGAATGATATTTGCATACAGCGCTTTTTCACTTGTCATAATGACAACAGATGACTTCTCCTTTGTCTTTTCATAAAATTCCCATTTATCAATCTCTTCAAAACAGTCTGATCCGCGATCATCATATTTTGCCACAATTTCTTTGTATTGTTTCCAAATAGGTGTCTCTGTCTTATCTCCCTGAACCACCTCCATTAAAGTCACCGGATGCTCTGCATAAGTATCCAGGGGAAACACCTGAAGGATTGCCTCCAGGATTTCAGCCACACCGTGTCCATCCATTCGTATCACCTTCCGGCCATAGGTATGACCAGGAAAGTTCCCGTCTCCAATGGTCAGTTCATCAGTATGTCCCATTTCACAAAGAACCTTTAGCAGTTCCGGGCTTAATATTGCCGGTATTCCTTTTAACATCTTTCTTCCTCCTGATCTGATGAAAATTCAGGGCTGTTGCCCGGAGACTTTTATCCCCTGGTGCAGCAGCCCAATTAATTATCTTTAGTCGTACAGATTCTGTTTAATCTCCTCTTTATCCATGTTATCAGCTGAGTACCATTTACAGCCGGTATCCACGTCAGTGACTGTCTCACCCTTGGCTGCCTTTACTGCCAGCTGAACTGTCTGATACCCGATTTCTACCGGTGCCTGAGTAACGGCGCCGGCCAGTCTGCCATCTTTGAGCGCTTCCTTGATCATAGTTCCGGAATCAAAAGCAACGCCAATTACTTCCTTTCCAAGTCTTCCCAGATTTTCATCACCAGTAATCAGCCCTTCTCCTGTCTTTTGGTTGGAAGCGAAAATACAAATTGTATCATCTTTATTTAATATTGTCTGTGCATCTGTTGTCATCAGAGAGGCTTCAACCTTTGATGGAACAGCTACATCCAAGACCACGTCCGCCGCATCATTTTTATCGGTTTTTGCATCACTCACAAATTTTTCATTTCCGGTTACGCCTACAGTTTTTCCATCGGCTTCAATCAGTTCAGTCATTTTATTAATAAAGCCAAGTCCGCGGCTGATAATGGACTCTGATGTGGCATCCTGGTTTAACACTCCGATCCGCACTTTGCCGGTGGCTTTTGCAATACTTTCCTTTATGAGAGGATAGGTATGTTCAGCTGCAACTTCTCCTGCCCTGTAATTATCTGTGGCAGCATTGGCCACCACGGAACCTGCCGGTGCTTCCGGAACGCCGGAGTCAAACCCTATGATCGGGATTTTTGCATCCTGGGCTTCTTTTATACTGTCATTTAATGCGGATACATCAAGAGCCGCCAGCCCGATTGCCTTTGGCTGCATCTGAACCGCGTTGTTCACCATCTGAACCTGCTGGGCAATATCCGATTCAGAATCCGGCCCCTGAAATTCCAGGCGCACTCCCAGCTCTTTTGCCGCATTTTGGGCACCCTTATATACTGCCTGCCAATACTGAGACTGGAATCCTTTTGCTACCAGATAAATTGTCATATCACCATTTGCTGCTGCTTCTGTTGCTGCAGGAGTATTCGTTCCTTCTGACGTTTTTGCCCCGGCATCCGCAGAAGCTGCAGAGGTACTGCCTGTTGCTTTGCTTCCGCAGCCAGCCAGTGCAGCGGCAATCATTGCCGTTCCAAGTAAAACTCCCAATACATTTCGTTTCATTTTTACTTCCTCCTCATAGTTATTAAATTATATATGTAAATTCTTTCGAATCACATTTCTTAAAAGTCATTAATTTTTCTTGTGGTTTCTGTATACATCTGCAAATACTGCAACAACTAATACAAGGCCAGTTGCCACCTGCTGGTAATGAGTCTGCAGTCCGACAAACGGCAGGCCTGTCTTCAGTACGGAAATAATAAATACACCAATCATGGTGCCCGCAATCGTACCAGTACCTCCTGCCATTGAAGTTCCGCCGATTACAACACCGGCAATGGCATCCATCTCAAATCCCGCACCCCCGCCTGGAAGCAAGGTGGAATAAATGGTAGAATATGCCAGGCCTGCAATTCCTGCAAACGTGCCGCTGATGATATACGCGGTGATTAAGTATTTGTCAACATTCACACCAGAAAGCCGTGTGGCCTCCTTATTGCTGCCAAGTGAAAGAATATACCGTCCGGTTTTCGTCTTATTCAACACTACTGCCATTATGACTGCGGCTGTGATCAGAAGCACAAAGCCTGTGGGTATCAGCAATCCGCCTGTTGTTTTTATCTTGAAAAGACAGCGGTACCAGCCTTCAGGATCGGAACCGGACTTCCAGGTTACCGACTGGGCACCAGTGATAATGGAACCAATACCCTTTGACAGCATCATTGTGCTAAGTGTGGCAATAAAAGGAGGCAGCCCCATTTTAGCCACCAAAACCCCATTGACTACGCCAAAGATCGTACCAATAAGAATGCAGATCACAACTGTCAGCCACATGGGATAACCTTTATTAACATTTAAATAACCTGCCACCAGGCCAGACATCGTCAATACGGTACCAACGGATAAGTCAATCCCGCCTGTTGCAATGACAAAACAGATGCCGATTGCCATAAATCCGATATAATATGAGGCATCAAAAATATTGACCATGGTATTGTAGGTGGCGAACCGGGGATTCATCATGCCAAACACCCCGTAAATGACAATCAGTGCCGCCAAAGCCACCAATCTCTGTGTGCCGATTGCCTTTACAACTGGATTGTTTTTCAGTCTTTCCATCTCATTTTCCTCCTGGATTAATTTCTCAAGGTTGCCGCAGTCATCACCCGTTCCTGGGTCACCTCTTCTATGGGAAGCTCTCCTGTGATGCGTCCCTCACACATCACAATGACTCTGTCGCTCATACGAAGGATTTCCGCCATTTCCGAAGATATCATGATGATGGATTTTCCCTGCTTTACCAGTTCGTTCATTAAATGGTATATCTCACTTTTCGCCCCCACATCGATCCCTCTTGTGGGTTCATCAAAAATCAAAATATCACAGTTTTTAATCAGCCACTTTGCGATGACTACCTTTTGCTGATTTCCTCCTGATAAATTCATTACCAGCTGGTCCACGCCCGGCGTCTTGATATTCAATGTTTTTACATACTCTTCTGCTTTCTTTTGCTCCTTTTTCTTATCAATAAACACCCCCTGGATAAAATCTGTCAGGGAAGCCATGGTGGTATTTTCAGCTACGGTTTTCTGTATGACAAGGCCAAACCGTTTCCGGTCCTCTGACAAGTATCCCATTCCGTGATTTACCCCATCCTCAGTTGTTTTTATATCCACCTTTTTTCCATTAATATAGATCTCTCCGCTTTCCTTTTTATCAGCCCCAAAGATTGCTCTGGCTGTTTCCGTTCTGCCAGCTCCCATTAGCCCGGAAAATCCCAGGATCTCACCTTTGTGCAGTTCAAAGCTGATATCTTTTACTTGTCTTCCTGCATTTAGATTCTCCACCTTCAGAACAATTGGTGCTCTCTTCGGAACATTGCTCACCTGCTTTGGCGCCTCATAAATCACACGCCCCACCATCATATTGATGAT
>JAEWRS010000295.1 GCA_023398855.1 Bacillota bacterium | reverse complement strand
TCCCCGCCATCCACAGAATTGAATCCTGCGATCATGCGAAGCAGAGTCGTCTTGCCGCATCCGGATGGGCCAAGCAACGTGAAAAATTCCCCCGGCTTCATCTCCAGATCTACTCCATTTAGCGCTGTAAAATCACCGTATTTCTTCACGGCCTGTTTAATAATAACTGCATGGCTCATTCGTTTCGCTCCTCCTTAACCCTTTGGCTGTCTTTCTGCATCTTACAGCAAAAGACTGTCCTGTCCCCGAAGGGCTGGGACAGTCTTTTTTTCAAAATGTATTCCTATCCTTTTTTAATCAACCATAATGTCATTGAATTTTTCAATAATGGCTTCTTTCTCATTTGCTGCCCAGTCAAAATCATAATCCACCAGCACAATATCCTGCAGCTTTGCCATTCCTTCGCCTACTTCCATGTCATTTCTAACAGGACGGCGGCCCCAGTTCTTGCTTTGCTCTGTCTGGCATTCCTTTGATGTAACGAAATCAATGAACAGCTTTGCATTTTCCTCATTCGGGCAGTTCTTTACAAGAGCAACACCATCTGGCACCGCACTGGTTCCGTCTTTGGGATATACAAATCCAACTGATTGTTCATCCTTGTATTTAACCGCGGATTTCTCCAGAGTCAGGCCTACGTAAAACTCACCGTCAGCAACCATTTTGTGGCATTTACCGGAAGAGTCCACAATCTTTCCATCCAGGTTGTCATATAATTTCTTAATGAAGTCCCAACCAGCCTCTTTGCCGCCATGACCCAGGATCATGGTACACAGCTGGGTATAGGCTGAGCCGGACTTGGAAGGCAGACAATATGCGATCTTTCCTTTCCATTCAGGCTTTGTTAAATCCTCCCATGTCTCAGGAATGGAAAGGCCGGCCTTCTCAATTAAATCTTTGTTGTAAAAGATCACCATTGGCAGAGGACTTTCCCCGATCCACATGTCATCGGCATCCTTGTAGGCATCACCGATAAATTCATCATTGGCACATACATAAGGTGCGAAATATTCCTTAAAAGCTGCCAGTGAGTCGGCACCGCCGCCCCACAATACGTCTGCAATAGGGCTTGCTGACTCTGCTGCAATACGGTTACACAGCTCTCCTGTACCGGCTGCAACTACCTCTACCTTAACATTTGGGTATTTTTCCATGAATAAGTTTACGCCTGCATTAAGAGGGTCCGCATCATGGGGAGAATAGACTACAACTGAACCCTTGTAATCCTCTGGTTTTTTTGCAGTCGCCTCTGCTGCTGCCTTTGATTCCTCTGCCTTTGTTTCGGCAGGAGCTGCTGCCTCCGTGGAAGTCTGGGGGGCTGCCGTGGTTTCTGCAGGCTTTCCTCCGCCACAGGCGGTTAAACTGAGTGCTGCCAGTGCTGCCAGTGAAGCTGTTAATAATCTCTTTTTCATAAATAACCTCTCCTTAAATATTTTTTTGTTTTCACCAATATAGGAATGTTTTTATTCCGGTGGTCTAATTATAAGATTTTAATGTGCAATTTTCCATTTAATATTCTTACATTTCATTTGTCATTCTGAACTTTTGCACTATTTTTCTATTTTACTCCCAACTCACCTGTACATATTTCCTAATCATTTCACAGGAACAGAAAGACAGACCACCCAACCTGGTGGTCTGTCTTTCTGTTCCTGTAATTGCAATGAGTGCCAGCTCTTATTTCTCTAAAAGGCTGCTGTTTTCCTTTAAACGCTCCAGCCCATGCTTTCCTGCTGGATTCGGTATAGTCTTTCATATAGCCCCTTATTTTTCATCAATTCTTCGTGGGTCCCCTCTTCAGCCAGCCTTCCTTCATCAAGCACAATGATTTTGTCAGCACCTGAAACGGTTCTTAAGCGATGAGCGATGACAATGACCGTTTTACCTTTAATCAGTCTGGAGATCGCTGCCTGGATCAGGGCTTCATTCTCCGGATCAAGGGAAGCGGTGGCCTCATCTAAAAGTACAATGGGCGCGTTTTTCAACAGGGCCCGCGCAATGGAGATCCGTTGCCTTTCTCCTCCGGAAAGAGTACTTCCGTTTTCTCCAAGCATGGTCTGATACCCATTGGGCAATGCATGGATGAACCCGTCACAGCAGGCGGCCTTTGCTGCTTCTATGACCTCGTCCTCTGTTGCTTCCATATTTCCGATGCGGATATTATTATATACCGTATCGTTAAACAGAACCACATCCTGAAATACAAAGGACATGTAACTCATTAAATGCTCTGGATCAAGGGTCTTTACATCGGTTCCGCCGATCCTGACACTGCCCTTATTCACATCCCAAAACCGTGCAATCAGCCTTGATATGGTGCTCTTTCCGCAACCCGAAGGCCCTACCAGCGCGGTGATGGCATCAGAAGGAATGGATACCGTTAGATTTTTAATCACCATGTCCTCTTTGGAATCTTCTTCATGGTAGCCAAAAGAGACATTTTCAAAATCAATATTCCATTTAGTAAGGGGTTCTTCTGATTCCCCCTCCATGACCGGAGCGGTCATGAGCATGCGCATACGCTTCGTAGCAATCCGGTGATAAAACAGTTCCGGCAAAAGAGTAAACTCTACAATAACAGGTCCGTATATCCTGACAACAATGACAAAAAACATCAGCATAGGAATCAGCTGGATGCTGCCGCCTGTCAGCAAGTAGGTCCCGGTAAACACGGTTAAGCCCACGCCTGCCTGTAAAATCATCTGAGCACCTGCTACAAAAACCCCGGTGCCGAATTCCATTTTTATTGCCATCTTCATCATCAGATGCAGGGCGTTGTCCAAAGCTGCAAACTTTGAACCGTCCAGTCCGCAGGCTTTGATGACCTTGATCCCTTCTAAGTATTCCTGCACCTGGTCGGATGCTCTTAACTTTGCCTCCACCTGCTTTTCACTTAAGCGGGCCTGGATCCTTTTACTCCCCAGAATGACAAGAAGGGAAACAGGCACGGTAATAAAGATGGACAAAGCCATTCTCCAGTCAAAGGCTGCCATCATGACGCAGATTATCACAATGGATATGGCATTGGCACAAAGCTGGGGAAGGATATGGCTTAATACATGCTCCGTTGTGGAACAGTCAGCCATAATATTTGTAGTCAGTTCGGAAAGATCTTTTGAGTTAAAAAAGCTCATGGGCAGCTTTCTGATCCGCTCTGCAATGCTGATCCTTGAGTTTTCTGCTTCCAGATAAGAAGTGACATAAGTCTTTTTATAATCGTTTTTACAAGCCAAAAACACCAGAATAGCGGAAACAATACCGCAGCCAAGCAAAAACCACATCCTGGACCAGGAAATCTCCTGTGACATCAATGGCTTTAAGAGTTCTGCAAAAACCTGAATAGTGACTGCAAAGGGAAGCATCAGTGTCAAATTGGTGATGGTGCAGGCCGCGATGGCTCTCTTTAAATCCTTATAGCCTTTATCAGTAAGCATCAGTACTTCCTTCCATTTAAACATGTTCTTTGATCCCCTTTCTGTCTATCTTCCAGTCAAGAGTTTTCGTATATACGTTCCACATATCAAAGTATTTCCCCTGCTTTTCCAGCAATTCTTCATGACTGCCCTGCTCAATAAGCCGGCCCTTATCTATTACTATGATTTTATTGGCACTGCGGATGGTCGATAGCCGGTGGGCAATCATTATCACCGTCTTTCCATGCATCAGCTTTTGAAATGCCTGCTGGATCAGATGCTCATTTTCCGGATCTGAAAATGCGGTTGCCTCATCTAACAGTATAATGGGGGCATCTTTTACAATGGCTCTTGCGATTGCAATCCGCTGCCGTTCTCCTCCTGAAAGATGGACGCCCTTTGTGCCTATCACGGTTTGGTATTTTTCCGGCAGCTTTTCAATGAATTCATGGCACTGTGCTGCTTTGGCTGCAGCAATTACCTGCTGGTCGGTTGCATTCTGGTTTCCTAACCGGATATTGTCCATAATGCTTTGCTTAAAGAGAAACACATCCTGGAACACAAAGCTGACCTTTTCCATTAAGTATTCGCTTCTCATCTGCCTCACATCAACACCTCCGATGAGGATTGAGCCATCTGTCACATCAAAGAAACGGGGAATCAGATGGGCAATGGTACTTTTTCCTCCACCTGACGGACCGACAATGGCAGTAATCTGGCCTTCCTCTGCCCGGAAAGTAATGCCTGAAACCGCCTGCGTTTCCTGACCGGTATAAGAGAAGGATACCTGGTCCATGACAATCTCATGACCGGAAATCTTTCTGGGATTCTCAGGCTGAGGCAGCTTGGGAGTCTGTAAAATCTCATCCATCCGTTCCACTCCTCCAATAATCTGTATTCCACTGGAGGATACATACATGATTTTCATCAGCACCATTGCAATAGAAGGAACAAAAATCAGATAAAAAATAAACGTGGCGGCAAAGCCAGAATAGTCGGAGGTATTTAACCCGATCAGGATTCCCACTGGTATGAGAAATAAGTAAATGTTATTGATAATTGTTTGAAATAGGGACATGTAATTTTCCCAGCTGAGGGTATAGGGAATGACCATACGGGTGTATTCCTTTATGGCGCTGTGCATCCGGCGAAAAGAATAGACTGTCTGCTTAAAGGCCTTGACAACAGTGATTCCCCTGATATATTCCACAGAAGCATTATTCATATCTTCCAGGGCTGTCTGGTATTTTTCCATCATGTTTTTCGCTCCGTCATTGCCATAAGCTTTCATCTGGATTGTAAATGCAATGACAATACCGGCCGTGGCTGCAAGCCCGAAGCGCCAGTCAACAGACATGAGAATCATAAACATTACTACCGGAGCAACAAATGAGGCTACCATGTCAGGCAGCTGGTGGGCGATAAAGCCCTCGATCTTTTCAATGTTTTCATCCATGATCTTTCGCAGCTTCCCGCTGCCGGCCAGCATATGAAACCCCAGAGGCAGTCCTGCCAGGTGAGAGGCGAAATTCACCTTTAGCTCATACAGTGTGCCAAAAGCTGCCAGATGAGAGCACATCAATGCTGCAAAATACAGCAATATGTTGAGAATAATACCTGCAAAGGCCAGCCAGCCAAATCCAATGGTCCTTTGCAGATCAATATTCCCGAAATCAGGGAATACACCCATGACTTCCTTTATCACAAGGTATATTGCGATATAGGGGATAAACGAGGCAACAGATGCCAAAGCCGACAAAATCACCGAAGAGATCATGAGAGGCTTTTTAGTAGCAGCCAGTTCCATCAGCCTGGCCATACCAGTCTTTGGTTTAGCTGCTTCAAAAGTATTCTGTTTCATAAAGAACCACCTTTCTTTTAAATATAACTGTTTTATAATCGCTCCCAGCTGCCTGCCGCAGATACGAACGTTACCAGCAAGGTTAGTTA
>JAEWRS010000277.1 GCA_023398855.1 Bacillota bacterium | reverse complement strand
GAGGAGCAGCCTGCCACGGTTCCTATTGCCATAGCCGCACAAAGTCCCAAAGCCAATACTCGTTTTCTCATTTCCGTAATACCTCCCTTGTTTTGATGACATGATATGATGATAACAATAAGGCGTTTTCATCATCTTCTGGTAACTATTTTATCATTTCAAAACAATCATCTCCATGAGTTATGGTTTGAAAACTTGATGTTTTGTCAGGTCTTTATTTCCGGTACGCTCCCGGACTGACTCCGCACAGCTTTTTAAACACTCTGGTAAAATGCTCCACACTGTTATAGCCCACGCTCTGTCCGATTTCATATATTTTTAAATCCGTTGTCTCCATCAGCTCCCTTGCCTTTCGGATCCGGACCTCTGTTAAATAATTGCTAAAGGTCGTTCCCTCTTCTTTCGTAAACCTGGTGCTAAAGTATTTTTCGTTAAGGCCGACAAAGCCTGCCACGCTTCCAAGGGTCAGCTCCGGGTTGGCGTAATTGTCCATGATAAACCGTTTTGCCCGGATCATCATATCCGCCTGCCTCCGGTCTGCCTGGTGGGCATTATAATCCATGATCCAGCGTAAAAAGTTATTCAGCCATAATTCCAGGCTTCTCATCTCATCCAGACGGCCGATTTTTTCATAGTAATTGACCTCTTCCACAAACAGGGCACCAATATCATCATGGTTATCGGAAAGCTGCCAGGCCACGGCACAGGTGATACAAAGACAGGCCTCTTTGGCTGCCTGTAATTCCATATTGTAAAGCTGTGAAAAAAGCCGTTTCTTTTCCGACCACACAGCCAGCTCATCCCCTATCATCAACCCCTTTATAAGCCTTTCATAAGCTTGTCCTGTCTGCCTGACCTTTTCAAAGGAAACCACATCCCTTTCCCATGGATCACATATTTTCCCTTTCCCTTTTAAGTATTTAAGCCTTAACCGCTCTCCAGCCTCTTCAAACCGGTTTAAAAAATCAGCACTCCCCTTTCCCGGGCCGCTGATTCCCGCGGACACGGAAAGATTCATAAAATGCTTCCACACATTACATAGCTGCTTACAGGCGGAAAGAGAATTTTCCTTATACTGTCCAGGGTCAGATATGCGGTACAGCAAACAATAACGGGAAGGAGCCACTGCCCCAAGAATGCAGCGGGAAGCCACCCTGGGAATCTGACCGGCCAGCTCCAGCATGGGTTTTATCAGCCCTTCTTCAAAATCCTCGCCAAACCGGGCGGAGGCCTTATGAAAATCCTCTATTTCAAACTGCATCACCAGATAATCCTGTTGAAAAAAGGATTCCTCAAGGGGCCGTTTTCCAACAGCCATGTCTGTAAGAAGAACAGAATCCAGGACTTTTGAGGGCATTTCCCTCTTTCCTTCTGCTTCCTTACTGCTGCCTTGAAAGATCTCCTCATTCATGCGCTTTAGCATGGATACAAGGGTTTCTTCCGTTAACCCGGCCTTTAAAAGATAATCATGGGCGCCCAGACGGAATGCATCACGAACCAGCTTAAAATCATCATAACCGCTTAAAACCAGCACTGCAGGCATGTGTTTCAAACGGTTCAATTCTTCCAAAAGGCCGATGCCATCCATGACTGGCATTTTCATATCCGTGATCACTAAATCCACCGGATGATCCTTTATATATTCCATTGCCTGCTGCCCGTGAATGGCATCGGCAGCAATATGATAGCCCATCTCTTCCCAGTTCACCAGAGAACGCAGGGTGATCCGGATAATGGTATCGTCATCCACAATCAGCACATTCCTCATATGTTTTCCTGCTCCTTTCTTCTTACCGGGATGCGGATGGAGGTTTTCGTGAACCGGCCTTTCCCGCTTTCCATCTCAAATTCACAGCCGGGACCATAATTAAGCACCAGTCTGGTTTTCACGTTAGTGATTCCAATACTCACATGATCCTTTTGCCCTTCCTGTTTTTCTTCCCCACTCATGATCCTGCTTATTTCTTCCTCTGACATCCCTTTTCCGTTATCCCGGATTTCAATGAGAAGAAAACCGTCCTCCTCATGAGCTGTCAGCCAGATCTTTCCCATCTCATCCATCAGGCCGCTGAAGCCGTGAACAATGGAGTTTTCCACCACAGGCTGGAGAATGAGCCGGGGAACCAGACAGGGCAGACAGGTCTGGTCTATATCATAGTTTATCTCAAAACCATCTGAATAACGGATTTTCATCAGATAGATATAACCGTCCAGGACCTCCAGCTCCTCTTTTAAAGGATAGAATTCCCCATTGCTCCGAAAGGAGCAGGATAAGATCTTAATGAGCGCCTCTGCCATACGGGCAATGGACTCGTATTTTGACATCTGGGCTATAAACCGGATGGAATTTAAGGAGTTCACCAGAAAATGAGGGTTAATCTGCGACTGGAGGGCTCTGATTTCCGCCTCATGCTTTTTTTGCTGCTGCTCCTCATTTTCCTGCATCAGATGCTTCAGCCGTCTTGTCATGCGGTTAAAGGAGTGGATCATCAGACGCAGCTCCGGCTGCCCTTTTGGCTCCACGTGGACGGAAAGATCCCCCTCCTCCACCCGTTTCATCCCGTCAACCGACTGATGAATAGGGTCAATAATGCCCTTTAGGAAATAACTGGAAAAACGGTAAAACAGCGCAAACAGGATGAGTGTAACAGCCACAATAACGGCTGCTGTCTGGTTAAATTTTCTTGTAAGTGTCTCATATGCCACGACGCTGATGATCTTAAGGCCAGTCACCGGCTCTTCGGTCACCACACCCATATACCGTTTGCCGTCAGCCCTGTACCGGAATTTTGGCTGCTCCAAAGACATGCCGGGAGGCAAAAGGGCCATGGTGCCTTCTGCATCAAAAATAACATGTCCTGTTTTGTCTGCAATCATGGTAGAACCCAATACCCGCTCCTTATTATAATCCTTTATCATCCAGCCGGCCCGGGAGGAAGTGAACAGCGCCGCCATCTCTATGACTCCATCCCTGTCCACATCCATTCCGGGAGATAATCCGGCGGCAATGGTCAGGGTATAAGCATTTCTTCTGGAATTGGTCACACTGCGGTCATAAAAACCCACCTTTACCACATTAGGCGTTGCCAGGGCTTCCTGATACCAGGCGGCTGCCTTTAACTCCTCCATGCCAAGGGTAATGTCATCCTTCATGTAAATATGGTCCCCGTCTTTCATATAGAATACAGCAGACAGGATGTCCTGCACCGGAACCATGGCATAGTGAAAGGATTCGGTGAGGAGCTTGGTATAGCGATATTTTTCAGCCACATCCTTTGTATTGGTCTTGGCTGCATTTTTTATGATTTCATTGTTATTGACATATACGAAATGGGATAAACGAAGGGACACATCCTTCACTTCTCCTCCCAGGGCCGATGCAATGTTATCCTGTGCGCGCCGGATATTGGAAACCGAGGAATCTACCATCATGGTACGGAGGATGAGAATGGAAAGTAAGATAATAAAAAGAATGGGTATGACAATGAGGGCGAAGAAGCTGTTGTAATAAGAAGCCTTCAAATTCTGCTTGTTATTAATCCACATCTTCTTCGCCCTCCTCGCCGGTTCCAGTTTTAAAACCTATTATACAGCCAAAGAGTTTTAAAATCAACGGATCATTTTAGAATACAAAGCTCTCCACCTTTGTCTCCAGACGCACGGTCTCCCCCTTGTTGATCCGGTAGGAAACCGCAGGTATGGAAGCATTGGGGTAAAGCACATTGGTGTTGGGATCCGCCTCGATCACCAGGCCAGCTGCCTCCGGGCCTTCTCCTGACACTGTGCAGGCCTGCTCTTTATGAGATACGGAGGCAGTATTTCCCGCTGCCTTCTGTTCATAATCAATTGTGAATTTTCTCACAGAGAAACCGCAGTCATATGCAATGCAATCATACTGGCTGTGGATCTGATGAATTCTCAAATGGCCGTACTCCTTTGGAATGATTGTGGATGTGACCGTGATTCCCAAAAAGGGATGCCAGCTGCTGACGACTTTGTCTGGAAAAACCTCATAGGAATCGCTGTATTTCCGGACAAACACGTAATCATCTCCGTCAATGACAAAGGCCAGGGAGGAGTCCGGAGCGTTTTCATGAAGCACGACCTGACTTTTTGCAACAGAAAATCCAAAACGGGTGGAATAGGCAAACTTAGAGTATTTCTCCGGCACATGGCCGTGGCCGTATTTCTCACATACTCCGGCCGGATAGGCCACCACATCCTTTCCATGGCGGTGCATCACCATGTCAGCCTGCTTCAGCATTTTTACCTGGTCCAGCTTTGGCAGCTCCCTGGCCTTTTCGGTCCAAAAGGGATGGTCATCGGGAAGTCCCAGACACAAAAGAGTCTTCATCCCCCAGTAAGGGGAACCCGGCGCATTGTACCGTTCACCCATGATTAAATTAGGATATCCATATCCAATGGTCAGCACTCCGTCGCGGTCAAATATCTTCTGTTCCAGCCACCAGTTTAAATGACGGGATATCAGTCCTTTTACCACCCCCGCAGGAATTTCATCAAGCCCTGCAAACACATAGGCAGACCAGAACGCTGCCTCTCCAAAGCGGTAGGATAAGCTCCTTCCGTAAGGAAGGGCAGACCCGTTTTCATCAAACCAATAGATAAAATCCCTTGCAAATATCTCTGACCTCTCCTTAAACCGAAGGCACCGTTCCGGTTCTTCATCCTCCATTGCAACCGCATACAACAGCCCATAGTAATGGAGGGCAAAGGAAATATAATAATCCTTCTGGCTGGAAGCCCCATCCCGGTACCAGCCTGCTCCAACGTAATAGCTCTCTATTTTTTCAAGGCCAGAGGTCAACCGTTCTTCGCTGTAACGGCAGTCCAGCTTTTTTAATGCAACATTCACCAGAACCATGAAAAATTGCCAGTTGCAGTCAGGAATGATATGTTCATTAATACCATAAAGCCAGTTTGCAAGATGATCTCTTTCCTTTTCACTTAATGGCTCCCACAATTTTTCCGGAGTAAATATCAGGCCGCTTGCAATGGCTGCCATTTCCACAAACTTCTGATCATAATCCTTGAAATTGCCCCAGTATTCCTGGCTAGCCGGATCAATACCGTGTGTAAGTCCCTTCTGATAGATTTCCTCAAATCCCTTGCCTCCCCCCAGCCACAAGGGTACTAAGGCCCACAAGGGCCTGGAGAATGCCTCCATCTCAATGCTCTCCTGTGGATATGTCACTCCTGTGTCTCCAAGTGAAAGCCTGGCACAGCCCTCACTGTACAATGGTTTTAATGGGTTTAACACATCAAACATCCATCGCCGGAAATCCTGTTTTGTTTCAAGCTTCATCAATATTCGCCTCTTTTCCAATGATATCAATTATTACCAGTATGGATTCCAATCCTTAGACAGCCTGGTCAGAGCTTCCATATAGAAATAATCTCCCCAAATGTTACACTCATCCACCCCTTCCGGTGTACAGGTATTGTAAGGAGATTTCTTGGAATAAGTGCTGTGCAGCACCAGTCCGTTGGATTTACTTAAATCCTTGACTGCGTAATGCTCCACAACCGATTTCATGATCTTTCTGGCAATAGATCTATAGTATACTGCGTCGGTTTTATTTAGATATTTCGCCATTTCAAGCATTCCGCAGGCAGCAATGGACGCGGAAGAAGAATCTCTCGGTTCCTCAGAAGCCTGTCCGAATTCCAGATCCCAGTAAGGCACCAGATCAGAAGGAAGATGATCTAAAAAGTATCCGGTCACATGCTTAAAATCCTCCATGTACTCCTGACGCTTTGTATACCGGTAAGCCAGTGCGCAGCCATAGATTCCCCAGGCCTGCCCTCTGGCCCAGGCGGAGCCATCCCTGTATCCCTGGCAGGTTGCACCGTGATCCGGTTCTCCTGTTTCCATGTTCATGAAAAACGTATGCCAGGTGGAATAATCTTCTCTTATGACATTTGCAATTGCAGTATGAATGTGTTTTTGTGCTATGTCACGGTATTTGGGGTCCCCTGTTTCTTCTGTGGACCAATATAGCAAAGGGAGATTCAAAAGACAGTCAATGATAAAGCGGTAATTGGACTGCTGGTTCATAGGTCCCCAGGCCTGGATAAATTCTCCTACCGGCTGAAAACGGCTGATCAGCTGATCAGCCGCTTTTAGCGCGGCCTCCCTGGCTGCTTCATCTTTGACAAGCTTATATGCTGCCACGCAGGAAGGAGAATACAAAAAGCCCATATCATGATGGTCCACATCCACTTTCTGGTTGATCCGGTCCAAAAAGCTTTTTGCCTGAATCTTCCCTGCTTTTTTCAGCTCCTCTCCGTTGCACCACTCATAAGCCAGCCATATCTGCCCTGTCCAGAAGCCTGTGGTCCAGTTTACATTGGGTGTTGGTTGGTAAAACCCATGTTCACTGTATGCCTTTTTAAAAGACCCGGTAAATTCTTTTAAATTGTTCTTTACCTGTTCTACAGCCAAATCCATGGCCTCCCTGCATTCCTTATCAGTAAGCTCCGTTTTATCTCTAAGAAGATTTTCCGTTTCTCTGTTCACGCTCTTTTACCTCCTTGTAGAATTCCTTTATGACCAGAAAGGAGGGGTTTTCCCGATTCCTGTCCGCTGTTACCAAGCCCTTGACTTATATAGGGGGCATCATGAATGTTATCCAAAAAATTCTTTATGCCATCCATATGATTATCCTTTCACTCCGGTAGCCGCAATGCCTTCTACAAAATACTTCTGCAGAGACAGAAATACCATAAGGACCGGGATCAGAGAAAGTACCGAGGCAGCCATGATCAGTCCATATTCCGTACTGTACTGGCTGATAAACATCTTAAGTCCTAACTGCAGGGTCTTTTTGGACTCTGTTTTCAGGTAGATCAATGGTCCTAAAAAGTCGTTCCAGGTATTGACAAAGGTAAAGATGGTCAGAGTAGACAACGCCGGTTTTGACAGAGGCAGCATAATCTTTCCATAAATCTGGTATTCACTCATACCGTCAATTCGGGCCGCCTCACACAGTTCATCAGGGATTCCCTGATAAAACTGACGCATCATGAACACCCCGAATGCGGAAAAGGCCTGGAGGAAAATAATTGCAAGTTGGGTATCATTGAGACCAAAATTTCTCATCATCATAAACTGGGGAACCATGTATACCTGCCAAGGAACCGCAATGGTTGCAATGTAAGCCGTAAATAAGAGAGTTCTATATTTAAATTTCAGCTTTGCAAAGGCGTAAGCAGCAAAACTGCTGGTTAAGAGCTGTAAAAAAGTAACGATCAAAGTGATTTTCACCGTGTTCAGTACAAAGGTCTTTAGCGGGATTTTTATCCAGATGTCCAGATAATTCTGCCATCTCGGATTTTCCGGTATCCACTGAATGGGAAAAACAAAAACATCCTTGTCAAGCTTTAAGGAAGCCGATATCATCCATGCGAAAGGAATCAGCATAATTGCCGTCAGAATGAGCAAAACCACATAGAGGAGGCATCTGCTGATTTTATAACTTGTGCTTTTCACTTTCATTTCTTAATCCTCCTTATCTTAGTTTGCATATTTCTTTTCACCGCGGAACTGAACCAGGGTGATAGCAAGCACCATTAAGAACAATACCATGGCAACTGCACTTGCATAGCCTAATTTCCAGTTTCTAAATGCTTCTTCGTAAATATGGTAAACAAGAACCATTGCCTGAGAGCTTACAACGCCATTGGAACCGCCTGCCAGCATGTAGACGATATCATAAACCTTAAAGCAGTTTATGGTCAGGATAATAGTCACAAAAAAGGTGGTGGGCTGAAGCTGGGGCCAGGTGATATAGAGGAATTTTTTCCAGGAATTGCATCCGTCAAGACCAGCCGCCTCATACAGTTCTCCATTAATCCCCTGAAGTCCTGCCAGATAGATAACCATGTAGTATCCCATATTTTTCCAGACACTGAATAATACAATGGTAAACATCACCCAGTGAGGGTCTGCGGACCACTTTGGAAGGCTCTTGGCATGAACCCCCAGGTGATACAGGATCAGATTCACGGGACCGCTTTTTTGAGGACTGAACAACATATTCCACACAGCAGCCACTGCTACTAAAGAGGCTACATATGGAAAAAAGCCCACGGTACGGAAGAAATTTCTGCCCTTTATTTTCTGGTTCAGGACAACGGCCAGACCTAAGGCACAGGCCAGGGTCAAAGGGACTGTTGCCAGACAGTATACAATGGTATTGGTAAAAGACGCACGGAATCTGACACTCAAAAACAAATCAACAAAATTCTTAAGTCCAGCAAACTCCATGGGGCTGTTTCCATCCCACCTCATAAACGCCAGAACAAAAGCAAATATAATAGGACCCAGTGTAAAAACCGCAAATCCCATAAAGTTGGGAACAATAAAGGAATAGGCAATCATATTCCGCTTTTCCTGCCGTGTGAAACGCTCTCCTGTCCGCACTTTTTTAATTTTCTCATCTATTGTCTCGATTTTCGCAATCACTCCATCCCGTCGCCGGGCCCCTTCCGTCTCTTTCAGTAAAAGGCTTAAGGCGTCACGTTTTTCAATTAATAACGCGATTTCTTCTTGTTTTTGCGCTTCTGTTATTGTCTTAGCCATAATCTATATAAAAGCCAGATGAAACGGCTTATCCTCCTTTTCTCGTTTTTCATCCTGATAAACAAATGGATATACCTGCATTTTTTCTTTAAATAAGGCGGGCTTTTTGCTGCCCGCCTCATTCTAATATCTTGTCTGGCTTATTATTTCGCCAAAATTGCACCTATTTTTTCATTCATCTGGGCAATACCGTCATCAACTGATATGCTGCCTGTCATAATAGCGTCATGAGCTTCATTCAATACAATTTCAATCTCAGAGCTCTTTGAATTTACAGGCATTTCTAAGTATAAATTCGATGTATTGAGAGCTTCCATGCTGGTACCGTCATTTTTAGGGAATCCTTCTGTACTGGATACTAAATCAGCAACCGTATTGTTCATAACAGCCGGAATGGTACCTGTTTTTGCCAGGATCTCAGCACCGTCTTTACCGCTCACAAAGTTTATAAACTCCCATGCAAGATCCTTGTGCGGAGCATTAGCGGGAATTGCCAAAGAAGTAATGGTAGCAAGGGTGGAACCTGGTTCAACGCCTTCTGCATGAGGATATTTTACAATTCCCCAATTCGTACAGTCTGTGTACTCACCTGTGCGGATTTTCTCCATTAAAGTAGAGATAAACCATGTGCCCATGTTCATCATTGCAACATTTCCCTGGGCAAATGCACCGGAATAATGCAGTCCGCTGGTTTTTAGTGTGGCATAATCCTGGCATATCCCATCTTCCTGATCATTTAAAACCATTTCATAATATGGTTTTAAGAATTCGTATTTTCCTTCCAGTATGGTATTCTTTCCATCCAACACGCCGAAAAGCTGCACCGCTGATCTCCAGGTGTGGTAATGAGCGCCGTAAACCTCTTTGCCTGGAGTTTCAACAGCCAGACTCCTTGCAAGAGCATCATACTGTTCAAAGGTCATGTCATTGGTTGGATAAGCAATACCTGCTTTGTCAAAAATATCTTTGTTATAGAATAAAACCCAGAAGTCGTTGCGGAATGGAAGCTCAAATAATTTTCCATCCACCGTAATCTGATCAGTAAGCCCCTTGTACTGTGCCAGGTCAACTCCTGCAGACTTGATGTAGCTGTCCAGAGACTCTAAGACACCTTTGTTAACCAGCGTCATATAGCCGGGAACATCCTTTACGGTAACAACGTCAAAATCGGATCCGCTTCCGGTAAGCTCTGTGGCCAGAACGGTCTGATAATCCGTAGAACCTAAATCAACCATCTCTATTTTCACATCCGGATGCGCCTTTTCAAATGCATCAATAAGAGGCTGGTAATATGTAGTGGAACCAATATCCCATACAGACCATTTTAATGTGGTCTGACCGCCGGCAGCTTCTGTTGCTTTCGTAGTCTCAGCTGCCGTTCCTTCTGTGGCTGCTGCCGTGGTTTCCTTGGAACCGCCGCTGCACCCGGCCAGACTGACTGCGGTTATTGCGCATGCCAGAGCAATACTCAGTGTTCTTTTTTTCATTGTATTCCCTCCTGATTTGATTGTGTTTTCAGTGAAAACCACATTTCCTGTGATTTACCATGGTTAAATTATAACGCCTGATAAAGGGTTTAAGAATGGAAATTATCTTTCATAATATTCACTTTTTATTCACAATTTTTTTACACTTTGTTAAAACATGCACTATTCAATGATAAACAGTAAAATTTCTCTTTTGTATACAAACTAGTATAATTGTATTTCAGAAACAGCCTGATTTTCATTGACTTTTTACAATAAATAAGCTAACTTGTACATATTAAGACCAAACCCAGAGACCAGCCATGGAAAGAAGGGACTTTATTTTATTATGTGGAAAAAGCTCATTCCAAAAACCATACGGGGAAAAATTATGGTTCTTACGGCAGCCATCACTTTGCTCATTACCGTACTCACCACAACTGTCTGTTTCTCGGTTTTCCAATCATTTTTAAGGAAAAACCAGATCCAGTCCGTGGAATTCAGTCTTTCTGTCGTTAGCAACAACATTGGGGCAGATATGAAGGATATCATCTATTTCAGCAAATGGTGCTGCTCCAACAACGCAATCCTGGAATATCTGGAGGCCTTTAAAGATCAGCCAAAGCTTCCCACTTCCTCCAAGGATTTTGATAACCTCCGCCCTGTGGCACTGTCCTCTCACAGCCGCTTAAAGGAAGAATATTATAAATATTTTAACACCCGTTCCAATGAATATATGTCCAGGGTCATCGTCTCAACCGTTAACCAAAGGAATTTCCTGCAAATGGCGGCTGCGGCCAATTCTACCTCTTCCTATGCGGCCAGGATCATCGCAAATAGTACTTTCTTTGAAAAACTATATCACTCCAATGATTTTCTATGGATCGGTCTGATAAAGGATCCCTTTTCCAATATATGCCAGGAACAGTTCATTCCCATCGTCCGCCCGGTCACCAATGAATTCAATTCTGAGATTATTGGCTGGACTTATGTGGAAATCTCTTCCCGGCTTTTTACTGATTACCTGACTTCCTATCCTCTCCCCGAAGACAGCATGCTGTTTATTACTATTGGAGAAAAAACCTACGGCATTGATTCAAAGGGATTAAGAGAGACAAGACTTCCCTACAGCAATCCCGTGAAACTATCTGGTAAGGAATCTCATTCAAAGGGCACAAAGGCCTTTTCTGTTACGATGAATGACGGAAAAAAGCGGATTCTGGTAGAGCGGCCCATTGAAGGCATGGACGGCTGGAGCTTATCCCAGGTGCTTTCTGAACAGCAGTTTGGACAGCAGAATAAATTATACACTCTTTTTATTGCAGGAATCTGCTTTGCCATTGTTTCTCTTGGCCTGTTGCTGGCATTTTTTTTAAATAAAATTATCATGGAACCCATTCGCAGACTCAGCGGTAAAATCCAAAACATCTCTACAGGAGATTTTTCCAGGGACACTGCTATCGAATGGAATCATGAGCTGGGAGAAATAGGCCTGGGAATCAATAACATGTCGGATAATATCATTACTCTGATGGAAAAGCGCGTGGCAGACGAAAAGCAGAAAAAAGACTTAGAATACCAGATCCTGCAAAGTCAGATTAACCCTCATTTCCTATATAACACTTTAAATTCCATCAAATGGATGGCTACCATTCAGAATGCTGACGGAATTGCAGATATGACCACTGCTCTTGCACGGCTTCTTAAAAATGTTTCAAAGGGAAACACCTCCATGATTCCCTTACGGGAAGAACTGGACCTGGTACAAGACTATTTTCTGATTCAGAAATACCGGTACGGGGGCAGCGTTACCATTGAATATCTAATTGGTTCCCAAGACTTATACGATTGCCAGATCCATCGTTTTACTCTCCAGCCCATCATTGAAAACGCCCTTTTCCACGGGATAGAGCCTGCAAAAACGGCAGGCAGGATCATCGTTTCGGCAAAAAGTGAATCCCTGGGGCCGAAAAGGGTTTTAAGAATAGATATAACAGATAATGGCATTGGCATGTCCCAGGATATGATAGACAAGGTTCTCTTACAGGAACCTGACGGGCAGAACAAGACAGAATTTTTCCGGCACGTGGGTATCAGCAATGTAAACAGACGCATTCAATATGACTTTGGCACGGAATACGGAATTACCATTGACAGCTGTCTGGGTAAATTCACTACCATGACCATTTTAATACCTTATATCCATGATCCAGAAAACAAAACAGCCGAAAGGTAATATATATGACGAAATTATTGATTGCCGATGATGAACCACTGGTTCAGATCGGAATAAAATCTATGATAAACTGGGTAGATTTCGGCATTGAAATCTGCGGAACCGCCATGAACGGGAAAGCTGCCCTGGAAATGATTGCAGAATATTCCCCGGAAATTGTTATTACAGATATACGCATGCCTATTATGAACGGACTTACACTGGCAAAGGCTTGCCGGGAAACCTATGGAAAGATCCCCCTGTTTATTTTCCTTACAAGCTATGAGGAATTCCAACTGATCAAAGAAGCAATGTCCTATGAGGCAGTAGACTATTTAATCAAGCTGGAATTAAACGCGAAAGCCCTGGAAGAATCCGTAAAAAAAGCTCTCTCCCGATTAGAAACTCTTAAGGTTTCCATGGAATATAAGGATTCGGGCAGGCCTCTTTTACAAAGCTATTATGAAAAATTTTTTATGCGTCTCTTACATAATCTTTTTGACAACGAAGAACAGTTTGAGCTCCAGTCCAGAGACTTAAAGCTGGATTTTTCTGAAAACTGCTATTTTACAGCTCTTTGCCAGATACGGGAAGAAGTCCACAAGGAAATGGAGCATGGAAAGCTCATGAACCTCTATAACAGCGCTTTGCAGATGGCAAAGGAAATCATCGGCAGGCATCTTCCCGCTTATGTGGTGAGTCTTGATATGAAACACTTTGCCGTAGTATTCCACCTTTCTGATCAGGCCGCTTACCGGAAAGAGGATATTTTCAATGCGTTCCAAAATACATCGGATATGATACGCAACTATTTTAATGTGACCGTCCTGGCAGGAATCGGAACTCCCGTCAGTCAGCCTATGAAGATCAGCGAATCTTACCAGGAGGCACGCCAGGCCTTTGGGCGCACCTCTCCTGACCAGGCCATCGTGCTATTTACGGGCAGTGATGCGGCATCTCTTCGTAACGCTTTTAACATTTCAATATTTAAAAATGAAATAACCAAGGCATTCAATGAATTTGACACTGATATCTTATACCGTATCCTGTCGGAAATCATTGATCTGTTTGAAGCCCATCCCCTGCGGTTTTCCCAGGCAGCGGATGGCGCCTGCAACATCCTTTACCTGGCTCTCTCCCTTCTTCCTGACGGGGAAGAAAATATGGCGGAAATCTTTTCCTCTTACAATGACAGCTACCGCTCTATATACCGGTTTACAAATGTGGAGCAGATTGCTGAGTGGATGAGGATCTTCCGTGACGGCCTTTGCGATGTGCTGCGGTCGAAGCGAAAAACTTATAAAGCCCATGTCATCACCAATGTTCAAAAATATATCAACAACCATATATCAGAAAAACTCACTCTGAACGAAGTAGCCGGAGTATTTGGCTTAAGCCCTAATTATTTAAGCATCCTGTTTAAGAAAAACTGCAGGGTAGGTTTTTCTGAGTACATTGCCCAGGCAAAAGTCAACAAGGCCAAATCCCTCCTTATTGAACAGGATATGAAAATCTATGAGGCTGCGGATCAGCTGGGTTTTGAAAGTGCTTTTTATTTCAGCCGAGTATTTAAAAAAGTTACCGGACTATCTCCCCGGGAATTTGTACAACAAAATA
This sequence comes from Bacillota bacterium, assembly GCA_023398855.1. GTDB lineage: Bacteria > Bacillota > Clostridia > Lachnospirales > Lachnospiraceae > Lacrimispora. The sequence goes on along the minus strand of JAEWRS010000277.1, from coordinate 2,055 downwards.
CCGCCAGTCCTGACGAAAACAAATAAGGAGTATTCATTATGATTACAGAACTTACAAAAAACCTGCAAAAACCATTGTCAAGCTTTGCCCCCTTTTTCCAGGCCTCTGACCGCAACTCCTGGGATTGCCTCCCTAAGGATCTGAAAGACCGCCTCATTGCCAACGGAGAAGCTTTCCTGCATTATGATTATCCTGCCTTAACTGCAACCGATTATATGGAATTTACAAGAACCGGGAACAGAAGCCATTTCCAGGATAAACTGTTTTTAAGAAGAACTGTTCTCAATGCCCTTGTGCTGGCTGAATGTGCAGAGTATAAGGGCCGCTTCCTTGATGATATCATCAACGGGCTTTATCTGATCTGCGAGGAACATGCCTGGCAGCTTCCTGCCCACAATTCCTACATACGGGATACTCCTCCCTTGATCCTTCCTGATATCACCCGCCCGGTAATTGACCTCTTCGCAGCAGAAACAGCCTCAGTCCTTTCCATAGCGGAATATCTCTTAAGGCAGGAACTGCTTTCCGTTACTCCCTTGCTTTCAAAGATGATCAATAAAAATCTTGATGAGCGGATCTTTACCCCTTATCTTAAGGAACACTTCTGGTGGATGGGGGATGGAACCAGCCACATGAACAATTGGACGGTATGGTGTACCCAAAATGTGCTTCTCTCTGCCTTTACAAGAGAACTTCCCCTGGCACACAAGGAAAAAATATTTAAAAAGGCTTGCAAAAGCATGGACTATTTTCTGGATGAATACGGGGAAGACGGCTGCTGTGACGAAGGCGCCCAGTATTACCGCCACGCAGGGCTTTGTCTGTTTAACTGCCTGGAGGTTTTAAACGAAATTTCAGATAATACGTTTCTCTCTGTATATGAAAACAAGAAAATCAAGAACATTGCATCCTATATTTTGACCGCCCACATTGATGATGCCTATTACGTAAATTTTGCTGACTGCTCTCCCATTGCCGGTCGTTGCGGAGCCAGAGAATTCCTGTTTGGCAAGCGGACCGGCAGCAAAGAGCTTATGTCCTTTGCCGCACAGGATTACCTGCGCAGTGAAGATCCACTGACAAGTGACGAGCACAACCTGTTTTACCGCCTTCAGACAGTTTTTACCCATAAAGAAATGACTTCCTTTGGGATAACCCCTATTGTCCATAGGGATTTCTGGTATGAGAGTGTGGGAATTTTCATTGCTAGGGATGAGCAGCTTTATCTGGCCGTAAAGGCAGGGGATAATGACGACAGCCATAACCATAATGACACAGGGAGCTTTACCGTTTATAAGAATGGAAAACCAATGTTTATTGACGTGGGAGTAGAAACTTATACAAAGAAGACCTTTTCAAAAGACCGCTATGAGATTTGGGCCATGCAGTCCTGCTATCATAACCTCCCAACCTTTTTTGACGGTCAGACTCAGATCATGCAAGAGGCCGGTGCAGACTTCCGGGCAAAAAATGTAGCTCACCGGCTAGGAGCTTCCGATTGCCGGATCTTTATGGACCTGACTTCTGCTTATCCGGATAAAAGGATCAGATCTTATACCCGAAACGCTGTCCTTAAAAAGGGAAAGGGAATTATTATATCGGATTACTACGAAGGAGACCTTCCAAATCCAGTCTTGTCTCTTATGTTTTATGAGGAGCCGGTAGTAAATGGAGATACCGTAAAGGTAGGAGACTTAGGCAGTTTCCTTATTTATGGTGCATCCAAAATACAAAAAGAGGTGATTCCAATCACTGATGAGCGTCTTAAAATTACATGGAAGCATGATGTATACCGGTTATTGGTCACCATGGACAAAAATGAATTAATTTTAACCATATAGCAATTATATAAAGATATTTTCGGCATTGTTACGAACAAATATATTTTGTTTTCATGTGAAACAACGCAGCAAAGTACCGCAAATTTCTCATTCAGATAGCTCATCCTAACAGCTAACAAATGATAGCCGTGAAGGATTTTGTCTATGGAGTTGTAGCATATTTTTATCTTGATAATATAATGTAGTATACCATGATGGTATAACGAAATATTCC